>CALEYY010000362.1 GCA_937928295.1 uncultured Moraxellaceae bacterium | reverse complement strand
ACCCGCTGGAGGACGCGCTCGAGCACATCACCCACTCGCTCTGCACGCTGGAGTTCG
Source organism: uncultured Moraxellaceae bacterium (assembly GCA_937928295.1). Classification (GTDB taxonomy): domain Bacteria; phylum Pseudomonadota; class Gammaproteobacteria; order Pseudomonadales; family Moraxellaceae; genus Perlucidibaca. The sequence continues at coordinate 5,125 of CALEYY010000362.1, read as the reverse complement.
AGAACCACCGCCCGCTTTACGACTGGTTCATCGAAAACTGTCCGGTGCCGTCCAAGCCCCGCCAGATCGAGTTCGCCCGCCTCAACCTGACCTACACGGTCATGAGCAAGCGCAAGCTGCTAGAGCTGGTTCAAGGCGGCCACGTCGGCGGTTGGAACGATCCGCGCCTGCCCACGATCTCCGGAATGCGCCGCCGCGGCTATCCGCCGGAAGCGGTGGTGCATTTCTGCAAACGCGTCGGCATCACCAAGTTCAGCGGCACCACCGACGTCGCGCTGTTGGAGTTCGATATCCGGGATTTCCTCAACCACTCCGCGCCGCGTCGCATGGCCGTGCTCGATCCGGTGAAGGTCGTTCTTGAAAACTGGTCTGCCGATCCGTTGGCCAGCGTCGAGGTTCCCAACCACCCGCAGAACCCGGAAATGGGCGACCGTCAGATCCCGATTTCCAACGAAGTCTGGATCGAGCGCGAGGATTTCATGGAAGTCCCCGAGAAGAAATTTTTCCGCCTCGGCCCCGATCGCTACGTCCGCCTCAAGGGCGGACACATCATACGCTGCACCGGATTCGAAAAAGACGCAGATGGAAACATCACTCTCATCCGAGCGGAAATTCTCCCCGGCACCGTCGGCGCGGACTCACCGGAAGGCGTCGTCTGCAAGGCCGCGATCCATTGGGTCGATGTCGCCACCGGCACCGATGCCGAGGTCCGCATCTACGACCGCCTCTTCACCGAGGAGGATCCCGACGGCGCGGAAGGCGGCTTCATGAGCGTGCTCAACCCGGATTCGCTCAAAACCCTGACCGCGAAAATCGAGCCTGCGCTCGCCAGCGTGGAGCCAGGTTTTTCCTGCCAGTTCGACCGCACCGGCTACTTCATCGCCGATTCAATCGACCACCAACCCGGAGCAAAGCCCGTCTTCAACCGCACCGTCGCGCTCAAGGATTCCTGGGTGAAAAAGGGCGGGAGATGAGACCGACTGATTTACTTAGGAACCATCACTTGAATGTGATCTTCAAGCCCCCGGCTTGAAGAGATGGTTCTTATAGCTCGCGGAGTTCCTCGGCTATTGTCTTCGCCGCCTCGGCGACGCTGATCTCCCTGCCAGCTTCGTTTTCCAGGCAGCTCATCGAAACTCCATCGATCCCGCAGGGGGTGATGGCGAAGAAGGGAGGCAGGCTTTCCTTGGTGATGTTGATGGCGAAGCCGTGCATGGAGATCCATTTCCGAACGCCGACGCCGATGGAGGCGAGCTTGCGGTTTTCCACCCAGACGCCGGTGAGCCCTTCGCGTCGGCCGGCTTGCACGCCGAACTTCTGACAGGCGCGGATGAGGGCGTCTTCGAGTTTCCGCAGGTGTTCGTGGAGGTCCTTGCCGCGCGGGGTGAGATCGAGAATCGGGTAGCCGACGAGCTGGCCGGGGCCGTGATAGGTGACCTGGCCGCCACGATCCGACTGCACTACGGGGATGTTGCCGGTGAGCAGCAGATGCTCCGGCTTGCCGGCCTGGCCCTGGGTGTAGACCGGCGGGTGATCGAGCAGCCAAAGCTGGTCTGGCGTGGCGGCATCGCGCGATTGCGTTAGCGCCTGCATAGCCTGCCAGGTCGGCTCGTAATCGCGCCGACCGAGCCAGCTCAGCTGCAGTGCCGGTAGCATCAGAGCACCTTCTTGATCATCGGTTCGGCCGCGAGATCGGCGTAGAGGCCGTTGATCTGCTCCTTGCGCTCGACCCGGAAGCGTGCGCGCACCGACACATAAGTGCCTTTGGACGACGGCACCATCTCGAGGCTGGCCGGATCGAAGTCAGGCACATGGCGACGAATGATGTCGGCGACGATTTGCGCCATCGGGAAGCGGGTTTCACCCATGACCTTGAGCGGATAGTCCATGGGGAACTGCCAGAGTTCCTCATGGAGAATGTCGGTTGGCTTGCGCTCCATGGTCGGCCTCTCGCTTAGAACAGATTGCTCAGGAAACGCTTCAGATGGTGCCAGAGGCGCACCACGAAATTGGTTTCCTCAACGGCTTCCATGGCGACCACGGGCTGCGTGGCAATGGTCTTGCCATCGAGCGTGACGACTACTTCACCGACTTTCTGACCCTTGGCGATGGGCGCTTCCAGATCCGGCATCAGGCGAGTCACAGCCTGAACCTTATCTTTCTGGCCGCGTGGCAGCGTGATGGACAGATCGCGATCAAGGCCGGCCTTGACCTGGTCTTCGGTGCCGAACCAGACCTGGGCCTGGCCCAGCACTTTGCCGGCAGTCAGCGGTTTGATGGTCTCATAGCTGCTGAAGCCCCAGCTGAACAAGGCGCGTGTTTGATCGGCACGGGCCTGCATGCTGCCAGTGCCCATCACGGCGGTAATCAGGCGCATATTGCCGCGCTTGCTGGATGCCACGAGGCAGAAACCGGCAGCATCGGTATGGCCAGTCTTCAGGCCATCCACGCTGGGGTCGGTGTAGAGCAGCGCGTTGCGATTGCCTTGCTTAATGTTGTTGTAGGTGAATTCCTTTTCCGAATAGATCGGGTAGTACTTCGGGTTATCGCGAATGATGGCCTGAGCCAGAATCGCCATGTCGCGCGCGGTGGTGACATGCGCCGGGTCGGGCAGGCCGGTGGCGTTCATGAAGTTGGTGTTCTTCATGCCGAGGCGCTTGGCTTCGGCATTCATGATCTCGGCAAAGGCCGGCTCGGAGCCGCCGATGTGCTCGGCCAGCGCCTTCGAGGCATCGTTGCCGGACTGGATGATGACGCCGCGCAGCATGTCGATGACCGAGGCCGAGCCGTTCAGCGGCAGATACATGCAGGACTCTTCGCTGGTGCCACGGCACCAGGCGTGCTCGCTGACCAGCACCGGGTCGGTCTCTTTCAGACGATTGGTCTGCAGCGAATGTTCAACGATGTAGCTGGTCATCATCTTGGTCAGCGACGCCGGCTCCAGTTGCTGATCCGGGTTGCTGGCGGCGAGAACGCGACCGGAGTCGGCATCCATCACCACATAGGCTTTGTTTTCCAGCGTTGGCGGGTTAGGCACAACAAAGGCATAGGCATGGGCGCTGAGCATCAGCGAGGCAAACAGGGAAGCAGAAAGCAGGCGATTCATCTGGAGTATCCGGGGCAGGGTGGGCATTGATGCGCTCATTCTAATGCAGGTAAAACGGCTATGGCACAGCGATTGCTTGGCTTGCGCAAATTAGCTGTGGGTTTTTTCTCATGTTGCGTGTGCTCTTGCTCGGTGAACCAGGAACGCGCTCCGACTCGCTCGGGCGCTTGCTGCTCGATGCCGGCCACGCCGTGGAAACGCTGCCGGCCTCGCGCCTGATGCATCTGGAAGCGCTGGTCACCGCCATGCGCCCCAATGTGGTGCTTGTTGATTACACCGACCCCTTGCGTGACAGCGTGGAGCAGCTTTGCTACGCCCCCTTCGGGCTGGATACCCCATTGCTGTTGCTTGGCCAGGGCCTGGATCAGGGCTTGTCGCAGCGTGTCAGTCGTGCCGGCTTTGCGGTTTACACCGGTTTTGGCGCTGATGTGGTGCATCTGGCTGCACTGCTGCCTGTGCTGGATGTGCTGGTGTCTCGCGAGCGCACCTTGCGTGACGAGGTAGACAGCTTGCGGCAGGCGCTGAGTGATCGGCGCGATATCGAGCGCGCCAAGGACTGGCTCAGCGAAAGCCGCAAATGCAGCCCGCAGGCGGCTTTCGAGGCTTTGCGCGAGAAAGCGATGGAGCGCGGCGAAAGCCTCGGCCAGGTCGCCCGCACGCTGCTGGCGAAGGTGGGTGACACCGGCGTCGTGTAAGTTTTTCAGATTATTTTTGAAAGCTGGCACGCTTTCTGCTTTAACCCAAGTGTGCAGTTCAAGCCTGTACAGGCGGCAACGGTTCCCTCCGGTTGCCGTGACAATTTGACTGATGTGGCCTCGTATGAGGTGACATTTCGGACAACGGCGTCCGTATCGCGAAAGCGGTGCGGGCGTTTTTTTTTGATTTGATTTTCTGGCTTTAGTGGCCCATCGCCTGGAGTACGGACATGAGTGAAGACAGCAACAAGGTAGCCGAGACCCTGGTCAGCAATCGCCGGGACTTCATTAAGCAGGGCGCTTTTCTGGGCGCTGCAACTTTGGCAGGAGGCGTGGGTATGAGTGTGTCTAGCGGTGCCTGGGCTGCCGGCAGCGACAAGCCTGAGAAAACGCAGGTCAAGGTCGGCTTCATTCCGCTCACCGACTGCGCCTCCATTGTGGTGGCAGCGGCCATGGGCTTCGACAAGAAGTACGGCATCGAGATCATTCCCAGCAAGGAAGCGAGCTGGGCCGGTGTGCGCGACAAGCTGGTGAACGGCGAGCTGGATGCCTCGCATGTGCTCTACGGCCTGATCTACGGCGTGCAGCTCGGCATTGGCGGCATCAAGAATGACATGGCCGTGCTGATGAGCCTGAACAACAACGGCCAGGGCATCACGCTGTCGCGTCAGCTGCTCGATCAGGGCGTGAAGGATGGCCCGTCGCTGGCCAAGCACATCAAGGCCAACCCGCGCGAATACACCTTCGCCAACACCTTCCCGACCGGCACCCACGCCATGTGGCTGAACTACTGGCTGGCCTCGCAGGGCGTGAACCCGCTCAAGGATGTGAAGAACATCGTGGTGCCGCCACCCCAGATGGTCGCCAACATGCGCGTCGGCAACATGGACGGCTACTGCGTTGGTGAGCCGTGGAACGCTCGCGCCATTGCTGACAACATCGGCTATACCGTGGCCACTTCGCAGGATGTCTGGGCTGATCACCCGGAAAAAGTGCTGGGTACCACCGCCGCTTGGGTGAAAGAGAACCCGAACACCGCACGCGCACTGGTTGCCGCCGTGCTCGATGCCTCGCGCTGGATCGACAACCCGAAGAATCGTCCGCTGGTGGCCAAGCTGATTTCCGACAAGTCCTATGTGAATGCGCCGGAAGAGGTCATCGCCGGCCGCTTCCTCGGTCACTACGAAGACGGCATCGGCCGCAAGTGGGAAGACAAGCACTTCATGGCTTTCCATCGCGACGGTCTGACCAACTTCCCGTATCTGTCGGATGGCATGTGGTTCCTGACCCAGCACAAGCGCTGGGGCTTGCTCACGGAAGATCC
>CALEYY010000361.1 GCA_937928295.1 uncultured Moraxellaceae bacterium | reverse complement strand
TCAACGACTGTCCCGGTTTCCTGGTCAATCGCGTGCTGTTCCCGTACTTCGGCGGCTTCGACCTGCTGGTGCGTGATGGTGCTGACTTCCAGGCCATCGACAAGGTCATGGAAAAGTTCGGCTGGCCCATGGGCCCGGCCTACCTGCTCGACGTCGTCGGCATCGACACCGGCGTTCACGCTGCGCATGTCATGGCTGAAGGCTTCCCGGACCGCATGAAGCCGGACTACAAGTCCGCCACTGAAATCATGTTTGACAACACCCGCTACGGCCAGAAGAACGGCAAGGGTTTTTATGTCTACGAACAGGACAAGAAGGGCAAGCCGAAGAAGGTTGTCGATCCGCTGACCTACGAGCTGATCGCTCCGGTGGTTGCCGCGCGCAAGGAATTCGAAGCGGACGAAATCATCGCCCGCCTCATGCTGCCGCTGGTCAATGAAATCGCCCGCTGCCTGGAAGAGAAGATCGTTGCCTCGGCCGCTGAAGCCGACATGGCACTGATCATGGGCATCGGCTTCCCGCCGTTCCGTGGCGGCGCCTGCCGTTATGTTGACCAGATGGGCATCCAGAACTACCTGGCGCTGTGCGAGAAGTTTGCGCACCTCGGCAAGGCCTACGAGGCACCGGCTCTGATCAAGACCATGGCCGCCAACAACCAGAAATTTTTCGGCTGATCCAGGAGCTCGACATGACTACTTTGAACCCGCGTGATGTGGTGATTGTTGATGGCGTGCGCAGCGCCATGGGTCGTACCAAGAACGGCATGTTCCGCCATGTGCGTGCCGATACCATTTCGGCCGAGCTGGTGAAGGCGCTGTTTGCCCGCAACCCGAATGCCAATCCGGAAGAAGTTGAAGATGTGATCTGGGGCTGTGTGAACCAGACCCTGGAGCAGGGCATGAACGTGGCGCGCAACATCGCCATGCTCGCCGAGCTGCCCCGTTCGGTGCCGGGCCAGACCGTGAACCGTCTTTGCGGTTCGTCGATGCAGGCGCTGCACACCGCTGCCGCCCAGATCATGACCGGCCAGGGCGATGTGTTCGTCATCGGCGGCGTCGAGCACATGGGCCATGTTGGCATGATGCACGGCATCGACCTGAACCCGGCAGCGTCCAAGTACTACGCGAAAGCATCGAACATGATGGGCCTGACTGCTGAAATGCTCGGCACCATGAACGGCATCAGCCGTGAAATGCAGGACCAGTTCGGTTTGATGTCGCACCACAAGGCTTGGGCTGCGACATTGGCGGGTCGTTTTCAGAACGAAATCATCGGCATTGAAGGTCACGATGCCAATGGCTTCAAGCAGCTCTGCGAGATCGACGAAGTGATTCGTCAGGATGCCACGCTGGAGCAGTTCGCTGCTCTGCGCCCGGCCTTCAACCCGAAGGGCGGCACGGTCACGGCCGGTACTTCGTCGGCGCTGTCTGACGGTGCTTCCGCCATGCTGCTGATGAGCGCCGAACGCGCCAAGGCGCTGGGTCTGAAGCCGCGTGCCAAGATCCGCTCGATGGCCGTTGCCGGCTGTGAAGCCGCGATCATGGGCTGGGGTCCGGTGCCGGCCACCGAGAAGGCGCTGAAGCGTGCCGGTCTGAGCATTAACGACATCCAGACCGTCGAGCTCAACGAAGCCTTCGCGGCTCAGGGCCTGTCCGTGCTCAAGGGTCTGAATCTGCTCGATCAGGCTGAAGCCAAGGTCAACCACAATGGCGGCGCGATTGCGCTGGGTCATCCGCTGGGTTGCTCCGGTGCGCGTATCACCACCACGCTGCTGAATGTGATGGAACAGAAGGATACGCAGCTCGGTCTGGCGACCATGTGTATCGGTCTGGGTCAGGGCATCGCGACGGTGATTGAGCGTCTTTGACGCATAGAAAATTTCGCCGTCGCAGTGATCCTGCGGCAGTTGACCTTAAAAAAGCCGTGCTATCCGCACGGCTTTTTTGCTTTTTGACATGGCACCCCCTACCATCCGCCAATTCGTGACTAAGCAGTCACGATGTAGCTTGGCTTTGGATCAATGTGGAGTGTTGGCATGCAGCGCGTGGTTATCAGTGGTACCGGTCTTTACACCCCGTCAGAGGCAATCAATAACGATGAGCTGGTCGTGGCCTTCAACGGCTATGTGCAGAGCTTCAATCAACGCCATGCTGCCGACATTGCCGCTGGCACGACCGTGGCGCTGGCTGAATCCAGTGCCGAGTTCATCGCCAAGGCCTCCGGCATCCGTTCCCGCCATGTGGTGACCCGTGACGGACTGCTCAACTCCGAGCGGCTCGCCCCCAGCATTCCGGCTCGCGAAGATGGCGAACTGTCGCTGCAAGCCGAGATGGCCGTTGCCGCCGGCCGCGAAGCGCTGGCTCAGGCCGGTGTCACCGCCGCTGACATCGATACCGTGATTGTCGCCACCTCGGCTATCCAGCGCGCCTTCCCGGCAGTGGCCATCGAAGTGCAGGCCGCGCTCGGCTGTGGCGGCCACGCCTACGACATGAATGTGGCCTGCTCGTCGGCCACCTTCGCCTTGCGTAACGCCTGCGATGCCATCCGCGCCGGTTCGGCCAAGCGCGTGCTGCTGCTCAACCCCGAAATTCCGTCGGCCTATCTGGCCTGGCAGGATCGCGACTGCCATTTCATCTTTGGCGATGTTGCCACCGCCATGGTGGTCGAAGCCGCCGAGGTCGCCACGGCTCGCTGCCAGTTCGAGATCCTCGACTCGCGACTCACCACCATCTACTCGAACGCGATCCGCAACAACTTCGGCTTCGTCAACCGCTGCGAAGACACGCCGTGGACGGCCCGCGACAAGCTCTTCCGCCAGGAAGGCCGAAAGGTCTTCAAGGAAGTCTGCGTCAAGGTCGCCGACATGATCGGCGATCAACTGTCCGATGCCGGTCTGACACAGCCGGGCGGTGCCTCGGTGAACCGTCTCTGGCTGCACCAGGCCAACATCAACATGAACGACTATGTCTCGCGGCGTGTGCTGGGCGCAGAGCATCCGCGTGCGCAAGAAAGACAGGCATTTTTTAAATCGGAGTTGGGATATTTTTTAAAAATGGTGCACGCCCAACCCAAAGGTCAAGCCATCACAGGCAGCTATGCGGGCGCTATGGGTTGGCCACAGTTCATGCCATCGAGCTGGTCTCGCTTTGCCGTGGACTTTGATGGCGATGGACGCATTGATTTACTCAAAAGCCCAGTGGACGCGATTGGCTCCGTTGCGAATTACTTCAAAGCCTTTGGCTGGCAAACAGGAATGCCTACGCACTACCCAGTGCAATTTGACGAAGCCAAACTGCGTTGGGTCAACGCCCAACACATGAAGGCGGCCAGCGACGAGATGTTGGCCG
>CALEYY010000360.1 GCA_937928295.1 uncultured Moraxellaceae bacterium | reverse complement strand
GCTTGAGGGTGCTGTGAGCCAAGCCCTGACACGTGCCTCCAGTGCGGCATCATCTCCCGCTGCTACTGCACCGAATGGATACATTTTATGCAGTATTTCGCCAACGCCACCCACTGCCCAGCCGATCACTGGCTTACCTAACCGTAGCGGCTCCAATGTTGTTCTACCAAAAGCTTCGGGCGTAATACGCAGGGCCAGAATGAGATCGCATTGGCTCAGTACCTGATTCATGTCGCTACGATGCCCGGTGAAAGTCAGCGTATTGCTCAGCTCTAGTTTGGTCGCTAATGCCTTGAGTTCGGCCTCGTAGGCTGCCTTAGCGGGCTCAGCACCACCAATAATAAGCCCATGGATCTGTGGCCAGTCCTGTCGCAAACTGGCAATTAGCCTGATGAACGACTCATGCCCTTTCACCCGTGCGATTCGCCCAGGCAGGGCAAGCACCGTTTTGCCTTTCAGGTGCGGAAAGTCTTGTTGCCAGCGTTCAAGCCATGCTGCCTCAGGTGTGAAGCCATAAGGGAACTCTTCAGGCGAGACCCCTCGGTAAATGCGTTTAATAGACTCAGGCGGGCACTGCGGGTAATTCTTTAGTACATAGTTGCGCACGGTTTCCGATACCACGATCACGGCTTCGCCTTTGGCCATGATGGCGCTATAGGGGCTGATCGAATACAGCCCATGCACCGTCGTTACAAAATGTGGTCGCGTTTTTGGCGACATTCGCCGCAACGCCAGCCAAGCAATCCAAGCTGGAATACGCGAGCGCGCATGCACGATGTCCGGCTTCAGCTCTTTCAGCAAGCGGCGAAACGGGCGGATTTGAAACAGACTTGCCAACGATTTGCGATGTACCGGCAGGGTGATGTGCTCACTGCCTTCGCGCACGAGCTGTTCGACCAGTTGCCCGCCATTCGATACCACAATCGAGCGATGCCCGGCCGCGACCAGCGCCCGTGCAATCTCCAGCGTGCCACGCTCGACGCCGCCGCTGTGCAGCGCCGGCAGGGTTTGCAGGACGGTGAGGCGGCGAGTGCTGGAATTTAAGGCCATCCACTCCCGATCTTCTTCGACGCGGCTGCGCACCAAAGATTTCTCGGCTGTCTCCATCACGGTATGCAGCAGATGATACTCAACGCTCCCGAGGTTAACGATCCCTGCCTCAAGACCAGCTCTGATCCAGCGCCGGTCTCTCTCTTCCCCTCGTGTGTACTTGGACACTGCGGTGTCATTGGGGCTCAGAAAGAAAGCGGTAATACCACTCTCGAACCTGACTGGAATTAATCGATCCTCCCAGTCATCTGGAAGTGTCGGCAAGTTGGGAGAAACGGCATCAGCGTAGTAGCTATGTTGCCGATTGAAGTCGCTGCCTTCGCCTAGGAGCGGCATCAGGTCATATGCACGGCCGGGATCATTCTTTGGATAAAGATCGACATCAACTGAAGTCACCATGGCTCGTGGCGGCTCTTTGAGTGCCCCAAGCACAGACAAGCTGCCAATAACCACAAACTCCGTATGATTGATGAGCCTCGACGCCTCCAGCAGGAGCATCTCAATATCTTTGATACTGAGGTGCTCCTTCATGACATCAGTTCCACCGAGAGAAAGGGGGAGTTCTGACGCAGGGCCGGACCGTCACCGCTAGGTGCCAAGATAATCTGTGCCATCTGATCCACCGGCATGGCCAGCATATTGCGCCATGCGCTGATATAGCCGGACCAGCACATGCTGTTGCGTTCCCAGCGCGCAACATGGACTTCGGCAGCAGCCACAAGGTCAGCGCGGCGCTCGTTATCAGCCATCAGCGCCACCACCAACACATGCTTCTCCAAACGGCATGCTTCGATCTGCGCTTGGTGGGCCCGTGCTTCCGCGCGCGCGCGCAGCACTACGCGCTGCTTCTCAGAAAGTGGCGAAGGCTGTTCAGGCGCAACAGGCGGAAGGCCCATGGTCAGCTCCAATGGCAGGTAGGCGAAAACTGGCGATTTTAATATCGTATCCTAACCTGAAAGCAGAAAAAGCGACGATGCTGTTGCTGCCCCAGGGAAGGCATTTGTGATGACTTGCAAAAAATAGCCTTTAAGCTATAAGCTAAGGATTGGCTATGTGAAAAATCGTAACAATTGCACGCTTCGATCAGTGGTTTTTGGCACTGCCCGCAGCCGAGCAAGAAAGCATTCTTGTCGGGCTTTTCAAATTACAGGCCATAGGGCCCCAGCTAGGGCGGCTTGATGCGCTACCCCGGCGACAAGACAGGGAGCAAGCAATTCTATCCACGCATGATCGCTATTGCGGAGCAAGAGTTCACTGCCTATTTGGCAATACAGGAGTATTCGTGATGGCAAAGCCGTTTTCAGAGCTGCTCAAGCAGGTAAAGCCCGAGCTGATTAAAGCGGCACAGGTGCGTGCCGAGCGCGAAATCATCGAGTTCAGGTTGATGCAGTTGCGCGAGCATTTGGCGTTGTCGCAGCAAGATTTGGCGCAGTTGCTAGGCATTTCTCAACCTTCGGTTGCCAATCTGGAGAAGCGTGGTACGGAGGTCAAGCTCTCAACATTGAAGCGCTATGTTGAGGCCATGGGCGGCAAGCTCAGCTTGAATATTGAACTGCCCGATGGCAAACACTTGGGCAGATCGGAAGAGCACACGTCTGAACTCAAGTCACACTTGATGATCTCGT
>CALEYY010000359.1 GCA_937928295.1 uncultured Moraxellaceae bacterium | reverse complement strand
CGGCCCACTTTACGCCCACCTCGGGCGCGACCCCTGGCCGGCGCGCGAACTCATTGCCAAGCGCCCTAACCTGCACGCCTGGGTCAAACGCATGATGAACCCGAGCCAGCCCAAAGCCGGCAAATTCATCGCCAACGATGTCATTCCCGACACCCTGCTACCGCTGTTCAAATCCGTGTTCACCGAATTCTGGCCGCAGCTGGAGCTGACCGTCGGCGAGATCGAGCGCACCCGCGCCGACCTCAAGCCCGGTCGCGGCTGGTCACGCATGCTCGGCATGATTGATGTGCCCATGGGCAACGCCACACTGCGCGTCGGCGCCCGCCCCTTCAGCCTGTGGATGGCGCAACGCAGCCTCGACACCTTCCACGCCCTGCCCGCCGCCGACCAGGCCAGCGTGCAGGAATGGCTGAACAGCATCGGCGCCGGCGACGCCCTGAAGCTGGCCATCCCGCGCCTGCGCCAAGTCGCCCTGCGCGTTGCCCCGGAGTAAGCCATGAGCACTGCCGCCAAGCCGTCAGGGCGCTATAGCGCCTATGTTTCCGATGTGTCGTACTACAGCGGCAAGCTCGAAGCGTACCTGCGTTACGCCGGAATCGACCACGAACGCATCGAAGTCAACACGGACACGCTGCGCAACACCGTATTGCCCGCCACCGGCGTCATGAAAGTACCGGCCATGCAATGCCCCGACGGCCGCTGGCTGAAAGACACCACGCCGATGATGCGCTGGCTCGACCAGCAGCACGGCCGACCCTCGATCTACCCCCGCGACGCGGCCAACTGCTTTATTGCCCTGCTCGTTGAGGATTACGCGGACGAATGGCTGTGGCGGCCGGCCATGTACTACCGCTGGAACTTCGCCGACTCGCACCGCCTGCTGCGGCATCGCCTCGGCCGTGAACTGTCGGATGGCACGCGCTATCCCGCCGCCGGCCTGGGCTGGTACATGCGCTGGCGGCAGTACCTGACCTTCGTCCGCGACGACGGCATCCGCCCGCACAACGAAGCCCAGGTGCAGGCGCTGTACCGACGCACGCTGGCGCAGCTCGGCCAGCGCCTGCAAGACCGGCCGTTCCTGCTCGGCGAACGGCCGAGCATCGTCGACTTCGCCTTCTTCGCCTCCATGTTCCGCCACTTCGCGCTAGACCCGCACTCGGCCAAGCAGATGATCGACACCGCCCCGGCCGTCTACGCCTGGGTCGGACGGGTGTGGAATGCCCATGGGGCCAACACACCGGCACATGGCGAGCTGGAGGATTTTGCCAGCTCAGACTGGAATGCGATTTTTGGCGAAATCAGTCGCGATTACCTGACCTACCTGGATGTGAATGCGACGGCGTATGCGCGTGGCGACACGCATTTTGATCTGGAGTTGGGGGATACGGTTTATCCGCAGATGGCGGTGGTGCGGTATCGCGTCGCGTGCCGGGAGCAGATTTTGTTGGCGTATCGGGCGCTGACGGCAGAGGCTCGGGCGCAGGTGGATTTGCGATTGCAGGCTTCGGGGATTGCGGGGTGGTTGCGGCAGGCACCTCTCGTGGCTTCGGGGTTGGCGGAGGAGTTTGTGATGCCGTTGCAGCAGCGGTATCCGGCGGCTACTGGCGTGCGCGGGCTGAAGCTGTTGAAGGGGACGCCTTGGGATATGCCGGCGGGGCCGGTGCGCTGAAGCGCTTCAGCAGCTCACTAAGCTAGATCAAGGCATCCAGGCCCTTTCGCTCCAGCAAGCTCAACAATTTCAGCGAAGGGCCGCTGGGCTGCTTGTCGCCAATTTCCCACTGCCGGACTGTAGAGGCGCTGGTATTCAGCACCGCCGCAAAAACGGTCTGACTCAGATTAGTGCTGGTGCGCAGCGCCCTGATTTTCTCTGCCGAATAGACAGGAATTGGCGCAAGGCACAGGGCATCGTAATTTTTCATGCGACGCCAATCGATAAAGCCGGCGGCATGCAAGTCGCTAGCGGTCTCATGCACCGCCGCCAAAATCGGGCTGGTGGTTTTACGCTTCGTCGTCATGGCAAATTCTCTCCAGCGCACCACAGATGATATAGGCATCCAGCGCTTTGGATGACAGGCTTAGCAGGTCTTGCGCGATGGCCTGCAGCGCCTCAAGTTCCTTAGTCGAAATATTGGCTCGATCATTCTTCTCAAAACCAAACACAAAAAACCATGCCCCGCGTTGATGAGTCGCTACCAAGGTTCTGACAGCACCACGCTTACCCCGATTGGGCAGGGCAACGCGCTTCTTGAATACATGCCCACCCAAATCAGCATCGACCAAGCCAAACAGCATCTCGCGGACAGCCTTGCATAGCGCTTGATTGGTCAGCTCGGTTTTGCGCATCCAGCGCGCAAAATGACGAGTCTTGAAGACTAGCTGCTCATCCATAAGCATACCACCCAGTGTCATATTTTAACTATCGTACCCCGATTCGCAACACATCGATGCCGCGCTCTATAAGCATGGTATCGATATGCTGAACTCGCTACTCCTGAAAGTATCATCAGATCGATAATCAGCGCTCCTCAGCCTTGAGCCACGCGCGTCAGCGCCCGCTACAAGCGGACATTCGGCTGAAAAGGCGCATCCAACGCAGACGCAAAGTTGTCACTTGACAACCAATCTACCCGCGCCATTAAATTGAAGCATCAAGGATGGCCGGAGTAGCCCCATGG
>CALEYY010000358.1 GCA_937928295.1 uncultured Moraxellaceae bacterium | reverse complement strand
CGGATCAGGCCATCGAAATCGACCAGACCGATCGCTGGGATCGCGAAACTGCGTCGGGCTCCTTGCAGATCATCAATCAGGCCGTGAAGGCAGTATCGATCTCGGCCACCATGCAGTTGCGCGAGCAAGACGGTGTTACCACCAACACCATCTCGTGGAATGTGAGCTGCGATGTGCCGCTGATTGGCGGCAAGCTGGCGTCATTGATTGCTGAAGATATTCAGCAGAAAGCAGCCATCAACGCCGATGTCAGTCGTCAGATTCTGCTCAAGAACTATTAAGTTGCCTTGATGGGGCTTTGTCATTGTCGCGGAAGGCGGCATGATAGGCGGCAGGGAAGCGTCGCTTCCATAACAAGAATAATGCGGGTTACTCAAGGACTGGTGTCATGTTCGATCAAGCAATAGCTGATTTTCAAGCCAATATGTGGCTGTACATCTCCATTCCGTTCATTAGCGGCATCATCGGCTATGTCACCAAGGTGGTGGCCATTCAGATGATGTTTGCGCCGATGGAGTTCGTTGGCATCAAGCCGTTCTTGGGCTGGCAAGGCATTGTGCCGCGCAAGGCCGAAAAAATGGCGATGATCTCGGTCGATCTCATGACCAGCAAGCTCATCAAGCCCTCGGAGATCTTTGGCCGACTTGACCCCGAGCGCATCGCGAAAGAAATTGAAGTGCCCATGATGGCTGCTGCCGAAGATGTGGTGCGTGAAGTGGCGCAGCAATATCAGCCGGGCTTGTGGGAAGGCATGCCGGAGTTTGCGCGCCAGAAGATCATCAATCGCGTGAAGGCGGAGTCGCCGGCCGTGGTCGCTGCCATCATGCAGGAAGTCAAAAGCAATACTGACAAGTACTTCGACATCAAGCACATGGTCTTGACCAACTTGCTGAAAGACAAGGCTTTGTTGAACGACATCTTCAAGAAGGTCGGCAAGCAGGAGTTCAAGTTTTTCAGCAATGCCGGCTTCTATTTTGGCTTTGGCATCGGTTTGATTCAAATGATTTGCTGGGTGCTTTTCAAGCAGGCGTGGATGCTGCCGGCCTTCGGTGGCTTTGTCGGCTTCTTCAGCGACTGGATTGCCTTGCAGATGATGTTCCGTCCGCAACTGCCGACCAAGTTTATGGGCATGACTTTCCAGGGCTTGTTCCTGAAGCGTCAGAAGGAAGTGGCGGCTGACTATGCGGCGCTGATTTCCAAGCAACTACTGACGCCGGCAAATATGATGGAAGAGTTGTTCCGGGGTGCTTTCTCGGATCGCATCATGGAGCTGGTGCACAAAAATGTGAAGCGTCTGGTGGATGAGCAAGCCGGCGTCGCTCGCCCGCTGGTGGTCTATGCCGTGGGCAGCCAGCGCTATATTGAAATGAAGAATGTGGTGGCGGATCGCATCCTGCAGAAAATGCCGGAGACCATGAAGTATGTTGAGGCTTATGCCGAAGATGCCATGGATGTGCGCAATACGCTGGTCAATCGCATGCAGGATCTGACGCCGCAGGAATTCGAAGGCATGCTGCGCCCGGCGTTCAAGGAAGATGAGTGGTCACTGATTGCCGTGGGTGCCATCCTGGGCTTCTTGGTGGGTGAGGCGCAGGTTCACTTCATGCTTTAAGTGATCTGCTCACTCTGAAACGGCGCCTTCTGGCGCCGTTTTGCATGATGGCTATGTAGAAGTAATCGGCGGCGCGGAGTCGCCAGAAAAGAAAAAAGGCCGATCAATGATCGGCCTTTTTTAATATGGTGCCCAGAAGAGGACTTGAACCTCCACCCCCTTGCGAGGACCAGCACCTGAAGCTGGCGTGTCTACCAATTTCACCATCTGGGCAGATGAGGCCGCGAAATATAGAGATGCGAATCGAGGCTGTCAACCATCTTCCGTGTAGAATGTGGAAAATTTACCGAGATGGCGCATGAGTCGCAAGAACACCCCCCCTATTCAAGATCCGCACGCCCAGCGTGAGGCCGAAAAGTACGAAAACCCGGTGCCCAGCCGGGAGATGATCCTCGCCACGCTCGATGAGCTGGCCAAGCCCCTGACGCATCCGCAGCTGGCGCACCACTATGGCATTTTCGAGCCGGAGCGCGAAGAAGCGCTGCGTCGTCGCCTGATTGCCATGAGCCGTGATGGCCAGCTGCGCTCGGATCGTCGCGGTGCATACACGCCGCTGCACGATGAAGAGCTGATTCGCGGTCGCGTGCAGGGCCACAAGGATGGCTTCGGCTTCCTCGCGCCAGACGAGGGCGGTCAGGACTTGATTCTGCCGTCGCGCCAGATGCGTTTGCTGTTTGATGGCGATATTGCCTGCGTGCGCGTTGCCGGCTATGACCACAAAGGTCGTCGTGAAGCGATTGTGGTGCGCGTGGAAGAGCGTCGTTACCAGTTCCTCGTGGGTCGCTACCGCGAGGAAGATGGTGTGGCGTATGTGATGCCGGACAATCCGCGCATTACTCAGGAAGTTCTGGTGGTGGACGGTGGCGTGCCGGCCGAGCCGGATCAGTTCGTCAGCATCGAGCTGGTGGATTACCCGAGCCATCGTGGCCTCGCCACCGGTCGTATTGTTGAAGTGCTGGGCGATTTCATGGCGCCGGGCATGGAAATCGATATCGCGCTGCGTAATTACGATATCCCGCACGCCTGGCCATCGAAGGTTGAGAGCGAAGTCGCGCGCTTGTC
>CALEYY010000357.1 GCA_937928295.1 uncultured Moraxellaceae bacterium | reverse complement strand
AGGCTGCCGCGCACGGCAAATTCGCAATGCTCGTAGACCGTGTCTACCGTGCGATAACCGGCGGCTTGTAGCTGCGCGCGCGTGGCATCGAGGGTGAGCTTCTGGCCGCGCTTCAGGCTCACGGCCTGGCCGAGCAGCCAGTTCCGTGGCGGTAGCCGGTGCGCGCAGGTGCTGACCGGCACCACGAGAATGCCACGGGTGGCCGTGGGCAGACGCGACAGCACCTGCAAGCGCGTCGAGATGATGTCTTGGTGCGGCGAGAACTGGTCGTAGGGCAGGGTTTCCCAGTCTGGGAAATGCCAGATCGGCAGCGATGGGTCATCGCCCAGAAAGAAGCGCAGCTCCTCTTCGAGGCGCGCGCCGGTTTGCGTGCTGGCGGTAATCATCACAGTCAGGCCGTTATGCTGCTGCACGGTTTGCGCCAGCGTCAGCGCCAGTGCTGCGCCATTGAGCTGGCCCCATTGCCGGCGGTCATCGACGCGCTTGGGCAGGTCAAGGGCGGGCAGATCCAGCGGCGGAAGGGCTGTGGTGGCATTCAGTGACGGCATCAGACGATTTCCGGGCAAGCATGGGCAAAAGCGCAATGACAAAAGGCCGCAACGGCGACCGACCCGGAGTGTAGCGCAAGCATCGGGTGCGACAATATGTCGCAGGGTAACAAGCACGGAGCTGCATACAATCGGCGCATCATTTTTACCGGTGCCGGATAACAACAATGAATGCCGACCTGTTTGCCCTAAAGCCCCTAGCCTGTGCCATTTCTGCCTTTGCGCTGAGCTTTTCCGGCGCTGCCTGGGCCATGCACGAAACACTGGTGGAGGTTTCCGTACCGCTGGAGCGGCAGTCGGCATTCTCTGTCACACCCGCCGAGGCCGAAGCGGAGCTGGAAAAAACGCCGGGCGGCGTGACGGTGGTGGATGCCGAAACTTATCGCAACGGGCGCGCCGGCAGCATGGAAGACACGCTCAAGCTCGCCACCGGCGTCTATGTTCAGTCGCGCTTCGGCTCCGATGAGGCCCGTGTGTCGATTCGCGGCTCTGGCCTGCAGCGTACCTTCCACGGTCGTGGCCTCATGCTCCTGCAGGACGGCGTGCCGCTGAACCTCGCCGATGGTGGCTTCGACATGCAGGCTGTGGAGCCGCAGGCCACGCGCTATATCGAAATCGAGCGTGGCGCCAATGCGCTGCGCTACGGCAGCAGCACGCTCGGCGGCGCCATCAACTATGTGTCGCAGACCGGCCGCACTGCGCCGGCCTTGGTGCTGCGTGCCGAGGCCGGCAGCTTCGATTACCAGCGTTATCAGGCCGCCGTGGCGGGTCAGCAGGGCAGTTTGGATGGCTATGCCTCGTTCAGCCATGTTGAGCAAGACGGCTTTCGCGATCACGCCCGTCAGCGCAATGGCCGCTTCTTCGGCAATGTCGGCTTTCAGCTTACGCCGCAAGTGGAGTCTCGTTTTTACCTGACCGCCGTGGAGACTAATTCCGAGCTGCCGGGCAACCTGACCTATGCCCAGCTCAAGGCCGATCCGCGTCAGGCCACGGCCCGCGCCATCGCGCGCGATCAGCATCGTGACTTTGTGCTTTACCGTGTGGCCAATCGCACCGCCATTACGCACGACTCGGGCAGCGTCACCGAAGTCACCACCTTTGCCGCGAAAAAGCAGTTGTTTCATCCGATCGAATTTTTCCCGACCGGCCCTGGCATCATCGAGCAGGATAATCGTGACTGGGGCGTGGGCCTGCGTCATACCGTCAGTACGAAATGGGCCGGAAAGTCGCAAGAGCATGTGGCGGGCGTGCAGTGGCGGCATGGCCTTACGCTGGATGAGCGTTATGGCTATGCCAACAATGTCTCTGTACCGGGTCAGGGCTTTGCCGTGGGCCAGCAACGCGGTGCGCTCGACAATCGCCAGAAGCAGCTCGCTGACAATATCGAGCTGTATGGCCAAAGCAGCTGGGTCTGGACGCCCCGGCTGACCACCGTGGTCGGTGTGCAAAGTGCCCTGACCAAGCGTAAGCAAACGGTGCTGGTGGATAATGTCGGCAGCGTCAACAACGGCACCTTGCTGCCCACCGCCGGCTATCAGGAAAGCTACCAGCGCACTTCGCCCAAGGTTGGCCTCATCTACCGCCTGCCGGAAAATGCCGAGCTGTATGCCAATGTCAGTGGCAGCTTCGAGCCACCGAGCTTCGCCGAGACGCTGAGCAACAAGCCGCTGCGCGCGCAGCGTGCCATGACCGCCGAGCTGGGCCTGCGCGGTAACCGTCATGTGGGTGGTGCCGATCTGGGCTGGGATATCACCGCGTATCGCGCCAGACTGAGAAACGAGCTGCTGGAAGTGCAGGTGAACCCCGGCCAGTTCTCCACCTCGAATGCCGACAAGACCGTGCATCAGGGCATCGAGGCCGGTGTCAGCGTGCTGGCCAATCGCTGGAAGGCGCAGGCGAGCTATCTCTACAACGATTTCAAGTTCGACCACGATGCCACGCTGGGCAACAACACCATTGCTGGCGTGCCGGCACAGGTGCTGGCGGCCGAGGCCGCGTTCAAGTTGCCGGCCGGTCTCTGGCTCGGACCTACGCTGCGTGCTGCCTCAAAAAGCTGGGTCGATCACAGCAATACCTTGGCGGCGCCGGGCTACACCGTGCTGGGCGTGAAGCTGAACCAGTCGCTGGCGCATGGCATCGACTGGTTTGTTGAGGGCCGAAATCTCACCAACAAGCGCTACGCGGCGACTACTGGCGTGGTCGGCAATGCCAACGGTGTTGATATTGCCCAGTTCTCGCCCGGTGACGGCCGCGCCGTCTATGTGGGCGTGAGCAAGGCGTTCTGATGATGCTGAGAAATGTGTTGCTGCGCTGGCATCGCCCGCTCGCCATGCTTGCTGCCATTCCCGTGCTGGCGTGGTCGCTGACCGGCTTGCTGCATCCGGTGATGTCGCGCTGGCAGCCCTCGGCGGTGGCCATGAAGCCGCCGGCCGAGATGCTGGCGCCGCCAGCCGGCATGGCTTGGAGCGACTTGTCGGCACCCGCAAAAATCTTGCCGCCGGCATTGCCCTTGCGCGAGCTGCGGGCGCTGACCTGGCAGCAGAAACCGTATTGGATGGCGCAAACCGCCACGGGCGAGCGCCGCTATTTCGATGCTCGCTCGGGGCATCCCGCCGATATTGAACAGGCGCTGGTCATCGCGTTGGCCCGGCATTACACCGGCTCGCAAAAGCCGGTGCTCAGCCTCCGCGAAGTGCGTGCCTTCGATGACGAATACGCGTTTGTTAGCCGCTACCTGCCGGTCTGGCGCGTGGCCTTCGATGAGCCGGACGGCCTGGTGGCCTTCGTCGAGCCGCGCAGCCTGCTGCTCACCGGCCTCACCAATACCTGGAAGACGCGCTTCAGCTGGCTTTTCGCCAACGCCCATAGCTGGAAATGGTGGAGCCACGAACCCTCGCGTGATGTCGCGATGGCGCTGTTGCTGTCGGCGGCCTGGCTGCTGGTTGCCAGCGGCCTAGTGCGGGCGGCGACCACCAAGCGCTCGCGTGATGCCGTCAGCCTGAAGCGCTGGCATCGCCGTATCGGCTGGCTGGCGGCGGCCGCCGCGCTGGCCTGGACATCGAGCGCGATATTTCATGTGCTGGCCATCAACAAGAGCGGGCCGGCGTTCGCGACCTATCCGTTGACGCTGTCGTTCACGCCGGCGCAGGTGGTGCAGACGGCTCCTGCCAATATCGATGCCCGCGCCCGTCTGCAAGTGCTGGCCACTCCTTACGGGCCGCTGTGGCATTGGCAGTATCTGAAGCCGGCCGGTGAGCACGAGGCTCATGCCGTCGCCTCGGATAGCGCTCATGCCGAGCACGTCGGCCAGCACGGTGGCGCGCTCATCATTCGCGAGGCGTATGTGTTGGCGACTAGCGGCAACACCATCATGCCGTTGGACTATGTGCGGGCGCTGACCCATGCCGTCGCGCCCGGTGCAAAATGGCTGAGCTGCGAGCCGGTCACGACCTTCAACGCCGAGTATGGCTTTGCGCAAAAGCGGCTGCCGGTCTACAAGGTGCAACTGGATGCGCCCGGTCATCTTGCGGTCTATGTCGACCCCACGGATGCCGCCGTGGCTGCCGTGGTACGCGATCTGGATCGGGCCGAAGGTTTCAGCTTTGGTTATCTGCACAAGGCGGCCTGGCTGGATGCGCTGGGGAAGAACACGCGAGATGCGCTGCTGGGCGTGTTTGCCCTGATGATCTTTGCCATGACCTGTGCCGGCTTGAGCTTTTTGCGTCGGGAGCGTTAAGCGGCTGCAGCCTTATTTACGCGATGTGATAGGGCACACACTGTGTGCTAACGCAGTCAACAACTCATTACATTTCTGCACCATACAGGTCGCCAAGGGCTCATCTAATGTAAGGCTGAAAAGAGAGCCGACCGCCCATGATGAAGTCTGATCTTGTTAACACCGTCCTGAATGCATCGACCGAGTTGGCGATTATCGTCACCTGCCCGGTGGGTGTGATTCAGGTATTCAACAGTGGTGCTGAGATAATGCTGGGCTATGCAGCTGCGGAGATGATTGGCGTGTCATCGCCAGCCATTTTCCATGATAGCCACGAGGTGAGGGCATATGGGGCCGTGCTGTCAGCCAAGTACCACGAGACTATTGAAGGTTTCCGCGTTTTTGTGACTGAGCCTGAGCGGCTGGGCCATGAAGCGCGTATGTGGAGCTATATCCGCAAGGATGGTTCCGCACTGACGGTGAATCTGACGGTCACCCCGATGCGCGGTAGCGACAACACCATTATTGGCTACATGGGCATTGCCCAAGACATCTCCAAGATTCGTTCCTTGGAAAGCGAGTTGCTGATCAGTGATCAGCGCTTCAGCGATGCCTTTCATTCAGCCGCCCATGGCATGGGCCTGGTCTCCATCGAAGGCCGCTGGCTGGATGCCAACGAATCCCTGTGCAAGATCTTTGGCTACACAAAGAATCAGCTGCTGCTGCTCGATTTCCAAACCATTACGCACCCGGATGACTTACAGCGCGATCTTGACCAGGTGACATGCCTGCTGGCCGGTGAAATCCCCAGCTATCAAATGGAGAAGCGCTATTTTCACGCTAATGGCAGCGTGATTTACGCTTTGCTTAGCGTCTCCTTGGTGCGTGATCACTCGGGAGTACCCATTTATTTTGTATCGCAGATTCAGGACTTCACGCACAAGAAAATTGCCGAAGTGCAGTCGCAGGCGCGCCAGACATACCTGCAACTGGTTCTGGATACCGTGGCTGATGGCATCATTTCGCTGGATGAAAAATACTGCATAGAGACAACCAATCCTGGTGCCAGTCATATCTTGGCCTGTGCCCAGCAAGAGATGTATGGGTTGTCTATCTTCAATTTCATCAGCCCCATGGATGCCGCTCGTTTCCGGCAGGCCTGCCAAGCGCAATCGCTTTCAGCCGGCCAGGCGGCTTCCTGGTTGGAGCTGCAAGGGCAGCGTCTGGACGGTGACTTGTTTGAGTTGGAGTGCCAGGTATCCGGCCTGGTGATTGATGATCAGCAGAAGTCTGTGGTGGTGCTGCGTGACATTACTCAACGCAAGCGCATGGAGCATATGAAATCCGAATTTGTTTCGACGGTGAGCCATGAGTTGCGCACACCGTTGACGGCGATCAAAGGCTCGCTTGAGCTGATTAGCTTGGGAGCGGTAGGCGAGGTGGATGATCAGGTAAAACCGATCATGGATATTGCCATTCGCAATACCTTGCGCTTGTCCTCGCTGATCAACGACTTGCTGGATCTCGACAAGCTGGCATCTGGCAAGCTGCAGCTGGAGCTCCGAGAGCAATCGCTGATGCCGATCATCGAGGATGCCATTGCGCTCAATCTGCGTTTTGCCGAAGAGTATCGTGTCAGCCTGACGCTGAGTGCGATCTATGACTGTTGGGTCAATGTGGATGCACGGCGCCTGCATCAGATTTTGGCGAACTTCCTGTCGAATGCGGCCAAGTTCTCACCGTTCAATAGTGATGTTGACATCATGGTGACGCCGGTTGGCGGGATGGTCCGCATTGCCGTGAAAGACCTTGGGCCGGGCATCAATGAAGACTTCAAGGTCAGATTATTTACGCGATTCTCTCAAGGTGATGGTTCAGATCGACGCCGCAACAGCGGAACCGGGCTGGGCCTTGCCATTTCCAAAGAGCTGGCATTGGCCATGAACGGTCAGGTTGGCTGCATCAGCAAGCCTGCTTTCGGTAGTACATTTTATCTTGATTTGCCCTGTCAGCCAGCCTGCTTTCTGCGCACCCCAGCCCCCCATTTACGCGAGGTCAGTCAATGAACACTGCCATGAGTTTGCACAATGTTCTTCTGGTGGAGGATGAAAGCGACATTCGCTTGTTGGTGACCATGACCTTGTCACGGTTGGGCGGTCTGGATGTGCATGCCGAGCCATCGGGTCGAGGTGCCTTGAGCTACCTCAAGCAAGGGTATCGGCCTGACCTGATTGTGCTGGATGTCATGATGCCGGAAATGGATGGCCTGCAAACATTCGAGGCCATCCGTGCCATTCCGGGATTTGAGCGGACGCCCGTGTGCTTTCTCACGGCGAAGGTGCATCCGGCCGAAGTACAGCGCTGGCACGAATTGGGCATTACCGATGTGTTATCTAAGCCGTTTAGCCCGGCGTTATTGCCAGGGCAGGTCAAGGCTTGCTGGGAAAAATGGCATCAGACGCATTGATCAAGGCCACCGAGATATGAGCCTCGCGTTGCGCTCAACCCAGCGCGCAACAAAAAACCCGCGAAGTTAGTAGCTTCGCGGGTTTCAGGTCTTTCTCGGCTCTCGCCGTACACTAATTTGGTGGGTCGTCCGGGACTCGAACCCAGGACCAATTGGTTAAAAGCCAACTGCTCTACCAACTGAGCTAACGACCCAATGCTTGAAAAGCAGCAGCCTATCAAGCGGCGCGCAGTTTATGACATTGACTGGTCACGGGCAAGCCATGAAGGCGCTAACTGCTGATAATTCAGTCGCTTTCATGGCGTGCAGCATGTTCACGCTCTTCGGCAACAAGATGGTCAGCCAATGCCTGTAAGTCTGTGCGCAATTGCAGGCTCGCACCTTCATCATCCCAACGCTGTTCAATACGGCGGGCCAGATCACCCAATGCCTCATGACCAACCAATGCCGCAACACCAGCCAGGCCATGTACGCTGCGCATCAGGTCATCACCCCAGAGGTCGGGGGCAAGCTTGGAGCAAGCAGCCCAAGCCTGAGCAAAATCAGGTACTCGCTTTAACCAGAAGTGTTGATTGAATTCGGCGAGCATGAGCTGCCATTCCTTGTCATCTACTACATCTGATGCCATGACTGCCTGCGCTTGAACGGTTAATTGCTCAAGCCATGCTATCGCACTCATGAGATTTCGCCCACCGTGCTAAGTAACGCCGGCAACTTGCAGATCCATCGTGAGATGCGGATGCTCAGGCCACTCTGGCCTGAATTGACAGTCTTGTGGCCTCAATCGCGCTAGGGTCTGTGACAGGCTTGACCAATACTCAGTGATCATCTGATCAGGAAATGGCAGGCCATGAATTACTTTGTTACCGGTGCCACCGGCTTTATTGGCAAGTTTCTGCTGGAGCGACTGCTGGCGCGGTCCGAGGCCGAAGTGCATGTGCTGGTGCGCGCCGGCTCCGAGGCCAAGTTCGTCAGCCTCTGCGAGCGCTACGGCGAGCAGTCGCGCCGCCTGCATCTGGTCAGTGGCGACATCACCATGCCGGGCCTAGTGTCTGCAGATGATCTGACGCGCCTGCGCGGGCAGATCGACCATGTGTTCCATCTCGCCGCCGTCTACGACATGGCAATGGACAACGCCACCGCCGATCTCGTCAACAACGAGGGCACACGCAATGTCGTGGCGTTCGCCAATGCCCTGGGCGCCAATTCAGTGGGCAAGAGCGTCAGGTTGCATCATGTGTCTTCGATTGCCGTGGCTGGCGAAGACTTCGTCGGCCGTTTTGGCGATGACATGTTCGACGAAGGCCAGCCGTTACATCACCCGTATTACCGCACCAAGTTCCAGTCCGAGAAGATCGTGCGCGATGAGGCGCAGGTGCCGTTTCGCGTGTACCGGCCAGGTGCGGTCGTCGGCGACTCGCGTACCGGCGAGATGGACAAGATCGACGGCCCTTACTATTTCTTCAAAACCATCCAGAAGCTCAGCTACGCCGTGCCGAAATGGCTGCCGCTGCTGGGCATTCAGGGTGGCCGCGTCACGCTGGTGCCGGTGGATTATGTGGCGGCGGCGATGGATCACATCGCGCACAAGCCAGAGCCTGCGCTCGATGGCAAAGCCTTTTTCCTGATTCAGTCGCCGGCCCCGACCGTGGGCCAGCTCATGCAGACGCTGCTGGAAGCGGCACATGGCCCGGATATGGCGCGCAGCCTCAATATCAAGGCGCTGCACACGCCGATGCGCCGCGTCACCGGCGGCCTCAGCAAGGTCGTGCCGGCTTTCGACAAGGTCTTCGAGCGCCTGTTCGGCGCGCCGCCATCCGCGATGACGGCCGCCTTCACGCAAACCCTGTTCGACGACAGCCAGGCCCGCGCTGCGCTCGCCGGCAGCGGCATCGAGTGCCCGGACTTGCGCGACTACGCCGACAAGCTCTGGCAGTACTGGGAGCTGTACCTGGACATCCACGCCAAGGTCAGCAAGCGTGCCGTGCGCGATCTCACCGGCAAGGTAGTGATGGTCACTGGCGCGTCGTCGGGCATCGGCTTTCATGTCGCCAAGAAGCTCGGTGCGTCCGGCGCGCGTGTGGTGCTGGTGGCGCGCAATCGCGACAAACTCATCGAGACCAAGCGCATCATCGAGATGGCCGGTGGTGAGGCGCATGTCTACCCCTGCGATCTCAACAACATGGAAGCCATCGACGAGTGTGCGGCACTGGTGCTGGCAGACTTCGGCCATGTTGATGTGCTGGTCAACAATGCCGGCCGCTCCATCCGCCGCGCCGTGGTCGAGTCTTACGATCGCTTCCACGACTTCGAGCGCACCATGCAGCTGAATTACTTCGGCGCCATCCGCATGATCATGAACCTGCTGCCGGGCATGACCGCGCAGCGCAGCGGCCACATCGTCAACATCAGTTCGATCGGCGTGCTCACCAATGCCGCGCGCTTCTCGGCCTATGTGGCCAGCAAGGCCGCGCTCGATGCCTACGGGCGCTGCCTGTCTGCCGAGGTCAAGCACAAGAACATCGAGGTCACCGCCATCTACATGCCGCTGGTGCGTACGCCCATGATCGCGCCCACCAAGGTCTACGATTACGCGCCGGCGTGGAGCCCGGAACACGCGGCCGATACCGTGCTGAAGGCTATCCTGAGCCGCCCGAAATCGGTGGCGACGGCGCTGGGCACGGCGGCACAGCTGTCTTATGCGATCTGGCCGCGTCTCAACGACACGGTGCTGAACCGGACATTCCGTGCCTTTCCGTCATCCCTGGCTGCCAAGGGGCGACGTACTGGAGATAAGCCAACACTGGAGCAGACCGTGCTCGCCAATGTGCTCAAGGGCAAGCATTTCTGATTCAGTGTGTTACCCCCTGTCCAATCGCGGCGGTGATCAAAGTTCCCACAATGAATGTGTTGAATCTTGATCACCTGAGTTGGGGATAACCATGATGAATCGTCGTAATTTTATTAAAATGATTCCAGCGGCTTGCGTGGGCCTGGCAGCAGCACCGAGTGTTTTTGCGGCACCGGCCAGCGTGGCTGAAAACGCCCCGACAGCGATT
>CALEYY010000356.1 GCA_937928295.1 uncultured Moraxellaceae bacterium | reverse complement strand
GCGCTGGAAGCCTTCCGGCAGCTTCTGGCGCACGGTCTGCTCGATCACGCGCGGGCCGGCAAAGCCGATCAGCGCATAGGGCTCGGCGGCATTGACATCGCCCAGCATGGCCAGACTGGCGGATACACCGCCGTAGACCGGGTCGGTGAGCACGGAAATGTAGGGCACGCCGGCCTGCTTCATACGCTCCAGCGCCGCCGAGGTGCGCGCCATCTGCATCAGCGAGAACAGCGCCTCCTGCATGCGAGCACCACCGGATGCGGCAAAGCAGATGAACGGAATACGATTAATCAGGCAGTATTCGGCCGCCGCCACAAAACGGCCACCGACCACGGAGCCCATGGAGCCGCCCATGAAATCGAACTCAAAAGCAGCGACTACCACCGGCAAGCCGTTGAGCGAACCTTTCACCACCACCAGCGCGTCTTTCTCGCCAGTCGCGGCCTGCGCCTCGGTGAGACGGTCGGCGTAACGCTTGGAGTCCTTGAAGCGCAGGATGTCGATAGGTTCGAGATCCGACGCCAACTCTTCCTGACCCTCGGGGTCCAGCGTCAGCGCAATGCGAGCACGGGCCCCGATGCGCAGGTGATGCTGGCAGCGCGGGCAGACATGCTGATTTCGCTCAACCTCGGCTTCATAAAGCACGGACTCGCACTTCGGACATTTACGCCATAGACCTTCCGGTACTGAGGCGCGTCGATCGGCCGGCCCTTGCTGGCCGACATTAGGCAGGATGCGTTCCAGCCAATTAGCACTCATGTTGACTCCCTGGAGCCGCCGGATCGCGGCAGCTCGAATGGCCCTCAGGCCTGATCAATCGCGGCTCGCATGGGAGCCAGGATCGCGGTCAAGGCAGCCGGAATGGCCGATGGGTTGTCGGCCAGCTCGCCCAGACGCTGAACCAGAACCGACCCCACCACCACGCCATCGGCGTGACGCGCCACGGCTGCTGCCGTCATGGCGTCCTTGATACCAAAACCAACGCCAATGGGCAATTGCGTGATGCTACGCAATTCGGCTATTCGTGCAGCCACGGCATCGGTATCGAGGGTGGCGGCACCGGTCACGCCCTTCAGCGAAACATAGTACACATAGCCGCTGGCAGCGTCGGTAATGAGCTTGGCACGGGCCATCGAGGTGGTTGGCGCGAGCAGAAAAATCGGGTCGATGCCGACGCGCTTGAGCTCGGCACCCAGCTCATCGGCTTCTTCCGGCGGCAGATCAACGGTCAGCACACCATCCACACCGGCGGCCGCCGAGGCATCGGCAAAAGCGGCGCAGCCCATGATTTCGACCGGGTTGAGATAGCCCATGAGCACGATCGGCGTCACGGCATCCTGCGTGCGGAACTCGCTGACCATGGCCAGTACATGCTTGAGGCTAACACCATGCCTGAGCGCGCGCTCATGGCCGAAGGTGATGGTCGGGCCATCGGCCATCGGGTCGGAAAACGGCACGCCCAGCTCCAGCACATCGGCACCGGCAGCAACCATGGCATGCAGCGCACCCACGGTCACGCCCGGTTCCGGGTCACCGGCGGTGATGTAGGGAATCAGTGCCTTGCGGCCTTGCGCCTTGAGCGCAGCAAATCGAACAGCGAGACGACTCACGGCTTAACCCTCAATCTGATCAAGTTCGGCCACCGTCATCAGGTCTTTGTCACCACGACCCGAGAGGTTGACGATGATGGTCTGGTCCGGGCGCATAGTCGGCGCCAGCTTCAGCGTATAGGCCACGGCATGGCTGGATTCCAGCGCCGGAATGATGCCTTCCTTGCGTGTCAGCGTGTGGAAGGCGGCCAGCGCTTCCTTGTCATTGATGGCGACATACTCGACGCGACCGATGTCTTTCAACCAGCTGTGCTCAGGCCCGACGCCCGGATAGTCGAGGCCGGCCGAGCAAGAATGGGTCTCGATGATCTGACCGTTGTCATCGGCCATGAGATAGGTGCGGTTGCCGTGCAGCACGCCCATGCGACCGGCATTGAGCGGTGCCGAGTGCTGGCCGTCGCCGGCGGCAATGCCGTGACCGGCGGCTTCAACGCCGTACATCTGCACCGATTCATCGGCGAGGAAGGGATGGAACAGGCCGATGGCGTTGGAGCCGCCGCCGACACAGGCCACGAGGGCATCCGGCAGCTTGCCGGTCTGTGCCAAACACTGACGACGGGCCTCGCGGCCGATCACCGACTGGAAGTCGCGCACCAGCATCGGGTACGGCGCAGGGCCGGCCACGGTGCCGATGATGTAGAAGGTGTTGTCGACATTGGTGACCCAATCGCGCATGGCCTCGTTGAGGGCGTCCTTGAGCGTTTTCGAGCCGGAAGTGACCGGCACTACGGTGGCCCCGAGCAGCTTCATGCGATACACATTCGGCGCCTGACGCTTCACATCTTCGGCACCCATGTAGACCACGCACTCCATGCCCAGCCGCGCAGCGATGGTCGCCGTGGCCACACCATGCTGCCCTGCCCCGGTCTCGGCGATGATGCGGGTCTTGCCGGAAAGCTTGGCGAGCAGTGCCTGACCGATGGTGTTGTTGATCTTGTGCGCGCCAGTGTGGTTCAAGTCTTCACGCTTGAGATAGATCTGCGCACCACCGAGCTCACGACTCAGGCGTTCGGCGTGATACAGCGGCGACGGCCGACCCACATAATGTGCCAGGTCGTGATCAAACTCGGCCATGAAAGCCGGGTCATTTTTCAGGCTGGCATAGAGCCTGTCGAGGTCATCGAGCGCCTCCATCAGCGTTTCCGACACAAAGCGCCCGCCATGCTTGCCGAAACGGCCACGCGCGTCGGGGAACTGCGAATAATCTACCGGCTGACTCATGCTGAGCGAACTCCTGCCATGAAGGCTTCAATTTTGTCGGCGTCTTTCACGCCCTTGCTCGCCTCGACACCGCCACTAACATCGACCGCATAGGGTCGTGTGTTGCGGATGGCCTCGGCGACATTGGCCGGCGTAAGGCCACCAGCCAGAATAATCGGCACTGCACTGGCCTTCGGCACCAACGACCAGTCGAACTGAAGACCGGTGCCGCCGTGCTGAGCCGGATGGTAGGCATCGAGCAGAATGCCGGCAGCACGCGGCCAGGCCTGCATCAGCGCTGCCACATCCTGGCCCGGCTGCACACGCAGGGCCTTGATCCACGAAAGACCGTAAATCTGGCACTGCGCTTCGCTTTCATCACCATGAAATTGCAGCAAGGCCAGCGGCACCTGCGCCAGCGTGTCGCGAATGCGCTGCTCATCAGCATCCACAAACAAACCCACCGTGGTCACGAATGGCGGCAATGCGGCAACGATTTTTGCGGCCTGCGCAGCTGCTACATAGCGCGGGCTGTCTGGATGAAAGACAAAGCCGATGGCATCCGCACCAGCCGCGACTGCTGCCAGAGCATCCTCAATACGGGTGATACCGCAGATCTTGACGCGCACACGAGGTGCAGATCGACTGGACAAGTGGGGTTAATCTCGCCTGTTTACCGGGCTGGCAGTGTAGCAAAGGCAAAAGGCAGCGTCAGGTGAACTTGCACCGGACGCTGCCTTTTGTACCGCGCTTGACCGTGAATCAGTAACCGCAAATCAGCGCTTGCTGGCCCGCATACGATCCAGCCCGATCATGCCCGACATGAACACGCCCAGCAAAACCAGCATGATGTTGGAGAAGTAGGTGTAGCCCAGCGACTTACCTGCAGGAGGTTCGCCTGGCGATGTTTCGGCTTCGGCGAGCGCTGTTGGTGTTTCCGTGGCAGGCATTGCCTCGGGGTTCAGTGCGGCGATCTGCTGGTCGAGCCCGGTCAGGCGAGCTTGCAGGTCAGTGACTTGCTGCAGCAGCTCCGTACGCTCGGCCTGTAACGACTCCAGCGTGGGCTCGGCGCCGACATCGGCCAGCACTTCGGCATTGTCGGCTTGAGCTGCGTTGACAAGCTCTGCAGACGGCGTTGGCACCGCAACTGGCGCTGGCGATACCACCGGGGCAGGCGCCGGTTTCGCCACAGGCGGCGCTTTGGCAGCCGGGGCAGGTTTCGCTACCGGCACCGGCAGAGGAGCAACCGGTCTGGACTCGATGACTACAGGGCTAGGCACCGCTCTAGCCGCAGGTTTGTCTGCAAATGGTGCCGAGGTTTTTTCAGAATGCGCAAGCACAGATATTGCCTGTGGCGACGCCAAAGGCTCAGCACCATCTGCAGATACCTTTGATGCCACTTGCTGCAACTGAGCAATACCGGAGCCACGAATACTGACAAGGAGGTTGACAAAATCGGTATCGATAGCTTGGCTGGAAGTCGCTCGCGCAATCACCTTGCCCGAGTCCAGCACAATGACCTTGAAGCTCACACCATCTGCCCACTTCGGGCGTGTCAGACCAACACGTGAGTGCTCTGCAGCCGATGCCACAGACAGGCTAATATTACGCAGATTGGCACCCTGCAAGTCGACTAGCTCAATGTCCATGCGCAAGGGCTTGTTGCTGGCTGACCAGACCACCATGTCGTTGACCGAAATGGCCTGGGCCGGCAGCGCAGCGCCGGCAAGCATTAAGGCAAAAGCAATAGCGCCGGCTTGATGTAGGCTGCTGGGAGTACAAATGCGGGGCATGACTTTATCCTCATTATCAGTGTCTTGCAGTGACGCTGAGTAAAGCTGTTTAAGCACACTCTGCCAAGATGCTTTCCTACAAAAAAGCAACAAATTGCGCCAGACCGTTGTTATTCCGACCAAGCGGCAGCCCATGACGGGCCAATCGGGCTGCGTGGCAAAACAAATTCTATCGGATAATGCGCATCGACAAAGTACAGGCCATCTGGTGGCGCCGTCACGCCGGCTTGAGTACGATCTGCTGATGCCAGCACCTGCCCCGCCCAATCAATCTCGGCACGGCCATCACCAACGGCAAGCAGCACGCCCATGATGTTGCGCACCATATGGTGCAGGAAGCCATCGGCCTGGATATCGAGGCGAATCAGATCACCCCGGCGACTGAGATTGAGAAAGTGCACATCGCGTACCGGACGCTTCGATTGACATGCCACGGCTCGATAAGCACTGAAATCATGTACACCGACCAAAGTGCTGGCAGCGGCCTGCATACGCTCGACATCCAGTACTGCATGATGCCAAGTGGCACGGCCAGCCAGTAATGCCGAGCGACGCGGATGATTATAGACAAAGTAGTGATAACGCCGCGCCACAGCTTTGAAGCGAGCATGAAAATCGGGTGAGATAGCTTGAATCCAACGTACCGCCACTGACGCCGGTAACAGCGTATTGATGCCCATCAGCCAGTTACGCTCATTGCGCAAGGCTGTGCTATCGAAATGAGCAATCATGCCAGAGCCATGAACACCGGCATCAGTACGACCCGCGCCGTGCACAGTGACTTTGTGATTGGCAACTCGCGAAATTGCTGCTTCGAGCGTTGCTTGCACACTCAATACGCCAAGCTGTTGAGTTTGCCAACCGCGAAATTCGCGACCATCAAACTCAACACCCATGGCCCAACGTGTGCCTGGGCGAGACTCATCAAACAGCATGCTAGGCGAAGCTTTCGAGCAAACTGGTTGCCTGAGTGCGCTGTTCGACGCTGCCGCGCGCCACTACCGTAAGCAATAACTCTCTGGCCAGCTCGGTTTCCTGCATCTCGATATAGGCTTGCGCCAGATCCAAGCGTGTTTGCAGGGCTGCCGATTCCGCATCCGAGAGAAAGTCATACTCTTCTTCCACAGATTGGGCCAACTGCGCGACATCATCAACCTCCGATACTTGGGTAGCCGTCCAAGAGGGTATCGGTAGCTCATCCAATGGCTCAAAAGCGACATAGTCGTTATTCGATGCCAACCCGGGCGTAACGACTGCTGTCGCTCGAGCAGCACTTGATACAGCTGCCGCGCGACGGCGCATGACGACCAGCAAAGCCAACAGGAAGCCCACTGCAGCAGCGATCCAGCTCGGGCGTATGCCACTACTTGTTGGAGGCACCGTTTGGCCAGCATTTGCTGCACCAGCATTCAATTGAGCCAACCGGGCATCAAGCACTTTCAAGCGCGCATCCTGGCTAGTGCCAGACTTCTCAAGCTCAGCCAGCTCGACCTGCATGGCAGCATGCTCTGCAAGCAGGGCATTTTTCTTCGCACTCAACATGCCAAGTTGATCAGCCACGATGGCCTCATCAGCAGCAGACTGTGCATGCGCCTGAGCCATCCCGGGGCTGATTAGCGTAAGCGTCACCACTTCTTTTGCCTCCGGCTTTGATGACTCTGAGGCAGCAGAAAGCGCCGGCTGATCCAGCGCAGCACCCGCACTGTCACGAGCAGCTATCTCTCTGGCAGCTGCTGCTTGACGGGAGGCCAGCCAAGCTTTTGCCAGCGCAGTATCCGGCAAGATCACACTGCCAGCCAACGGATAGCGAATGATGGCACCACGCTTGAGCTGGTTAATATTGCCGGCCACGAAAAGTTGTGGATTGCTTTCTGCCAGCACTTGCTGCCGCTGCGACAAGGAGGTCCGGGGCAAGTTCCAAGCTTTGGCCAGCTGACTCAAGGTATCGCCAGTACGCACGCGAGCAGTGTCCGGCGCTACCATAATTCGTTCGACACCTGCCTGCTTGGTGTCAACGGCAGCACGGGCTGGCTGCTCTAGCACCGGAGTAGCCACTGCAACCGAAGCTGAGCCGGTCGCGGCTGGGTCATTTATTGGTATCACAAGAGGGAGACTCAGCTCGCTCATATCCGTATGACTTGCTGCAGGCAATGCTGGCAACAGCACCACCGTTACCTGTTGCACACTAATATTGCCGGGCCAGATTATCTGAACAAGAAAACTGATATTCGGATCTTGCTGAGCAGCAGCGCCGGTGATGAATGCAGACGCGTCGCTGCCATTCTGCATCACAATTTGCCATTGCTCCGCACCCAGTGGCGGAATCAGGCCGAGCCGGGTGTAGTCATCCGCAGGCGCTAGAATCACACGGACATCGGCAGGGTTCACCAACGCCAGATTCGTCAGTTTCAGTTGGAGCTGGAGCGGCTCGCCCAGAGCCGACAACGCGCGCATCTCGCCCAAGGCCACCGCGCCGACCGAGCTGGCGTAAGCACTCAAGCAGGCAACGGCAGCCCACGTCACGATGCGATTGTTCATCCCCGCTCCCTTGGCTGCCGATGGCGCCGATGGTAATACTGCCAATATGTTGTGCAGATGATGCCCTGCGCCAACGCTGTTCTGCGCTGAGTTAACCCTGAACCATGAGCGTTGCCAAGAGCGGCTGCACAATACCGACGCGCAACGGGTCGGCGAGCACACAGGCCATGGCGTCTTGCGCCTCGACCTGCAGGCGCGACAAAGTGCCGGTGATGTTGCTTACGCCCTGGCTGACCGGTGTCGGCAAGGTTTCGCCGTCGCGATCTTCATGCACTTCAAGATGCTCGACCGACTCGCAAACCGTCAGAATGTCAGCACGACTCAGCGCGTCCGCATGCGTCCAGCGCAAGTCCAGCACGGCGCCGTAAAACACCGGCACGATGAACTGGCGTACGCGCACCAAGGTGCCCGGCAGCTGCTTCTGAAGCGACGCCAGCAAGCGCCGTTCGCGCAAGGTGCCTGTGGCTGGCTCAAAATTGCCATCGGCCGACAGCACATTGAAGGCGATCTGCTGCGGCCAGGTTTCGACCGTGATGCCACGGCCGTTGAGCAGCTCGCCGGTCTGTCGCGCCAGTTCGCGCACGCCTTTCTGGCCACGCGCCGACACCGGTGCCAGCACCGTGACTTCCAGGCGCTGCAACGGCGATGCCGCATTCAGCTTCTGCACCAGCGGCGACAAAATATTGACCAGCGGTTCATCGAGCACGATCAGCAGGCTGTCCGGGCCGACATCGGCCAGGCTCACCGCCTGCGGGTGCGAGCGCAGGCTGCCGCTGGCATCCCAGACGCGCACACCGCGCGCCAGCAGACGACCGGCCAGCTCATCAGCAACATCGGCCGGCACCGCGAGGATGGCTTCGTTGAGATCATCGAAATCGGCCGTATCGGCCTCTTCCACGGCCAGCGGCTTGTCGCGAAAGACGCGACTCTCTTCGTTGGAGCGCGCACTGGCAAAAAGACGCAGGCGGCCAACAAAGGCCCCCTGCTCTTCCAGCGCATCAAAGAAGGCACGACCGAGCTCGCCGGTCACGCCAAACAGACCCAGGGACTGCGTAATAGCGCCCATCAGGCAGCAGCTCCACGTGCCAGCAGGATGCGCAGCATGCGGCGCAGCGGCTCGGCAGCGCCCCAGAGCAGCTGGTCGCCGATGACGAAGGCCGAGATGTACTGCGGGCCCATGTTGAGCTTGCGCACGCGGCCAACACCGATCTTGAGGCCACCGGTAATGCTCGCCGGGGTCAGCTCGTTGACGGTGATATCGCGGTCGTTCGGCACCCACTTCACCCAGTCGTTGCCGGACTGGATGATGCTTTCGATCTCGCTCAACGGCAGATCCTTGTTCAGCTTCAGCGTCAGCGCCAGGCTGTGGCAGCGCATGGCACCGATGCGCACGCAGAGGCCATCCACCGGAATCACGGCGTCGGTACCGAGGATCTTGTTGACCTCGGCCTGACCCTTCCACTCTTCCTTGGACTGGCCGTTGTCGAGCTGCTTGTCGATCCACGGGATCAGGCCGCCCGCCAAGGGAGCACCAAAGTACTCGCGTGGCACATCCTGACGGATGGTCTGCGCAACCTTGCGGTCAATCTCCAGAATGGCCGACGCCGGCGTGGCCAGCTCGTCCGCCACGGCCGCGTTGATCACGCCCATGCCC
Source organism: uncultured Moraxellaceae bacterium (assembly GCA_937928295.1). Classification (GTDB taxonomy): domain Bacteria; phylum Pseudomonadota; class Gammaproteobacteria; order Pseudomonadales; family Moraxellaceae; genus Perlucidibaca. Next base: position 965 of record CALEYY010000356.1, on the reverse strand, counting down.
TTGAGCAGTTCGCGCATGTGGTTGGCACCACCGCCCGATGCCGCCTGGTAGGTCATGGAGCTGACCCATTCGACCAGACCTTCGCGGAACAGGCCGCCCACGCCCATAAGCAGGATGGAGTTGGTGCAGTTGCCGCCGATGAAGTTCTTCACGCCCTTGGCCAGCGCCGATTCGATCAGACCGCCGTTGACCGGGTCGAGCACGATCACCGCGTCATCTTCCATGCGCAGCGTGGAGGCGGCGTCGATCCAGTAGCCATTCCAGCCGGCCGCACGCAGCTTCGGGAAGATCTCGGTGGTGTAGTCGCCACCCTGGCAGCTGATGATGGTGTCCATCGCCTTCAGGGCGTCGATGCTGTGGGCATCCTGCAGCATGCCGCCGGCCTTACCACCGAAGGACGGGGCCTCAGCGCCCGGATTCGAGGTGGTGAAATACACCGGGTCGATCACGGCGAAATCGTTTTCTTCCACCATGCGCTGCATCAGCACCGAACCCACCATGCCACGCCAACCGATCAGACCTACTTTCATGTTCGTTCTCCTGAGAATTCGTTAAAGCGCAGCGACGACCGCTTCGCCCATGGCCTGAGTGCCAACCTTGGTGGTGCCTTCGCTATGGATATCCGGCGTACGCAAGCCCTGATCGAGCACGCGACCAACGGCAGCCTCAATGGCCAGCGCAGCGGCATCAGCCTTGAAGGTGTAGCGCAGCATCATCGCCACCGACAGGATCGTCGCCAGCGGATTCGCCACGCCCTGCCCGGCGATATCCGGAGCCGACCCGTGGCAAGGCTCGTACATGCCCTTCTTGTGCTGATCCAGCGATGCCGACGGCAACATGCCGATGGAACCGGTGAGCATCGCGGCTTCGTCGGAGAGGATGTCGCCGAACAGGTTGCCGGTCACGATCACATCGAACTGCTTGGGGCGACGCACCAGCTGCATCGCGGCGTTATCCACATACAT
>CALEYY010000355.1 GCA_937928295.1 uncultured Moraxellaceae bacterium | reverse complement strand
TGTTGGAAATATAGAACCAGCCGCCGTCGGGCTTGGCCATCACGCCGCCGCCATCGGGGAATATGTGCCAGCGATAGCTGGTGCTGCCCACCGGCTGCAGGGCCTCGGCGACCACGCGCATGTCGAAGCCGGCGGGCAGGCGCACACCAAAGGCATTGGGCTCGCCGAGCGGGCCGAGGTTGGCAAAGCGACCTGCCGGGCGCGGCTGCTGCAAGCGACTAGCCGCTGCGGCCATGCCGCCGGAGTCATTGCCGCAAGCAGACAACAGCGGAGCCATGCCGGCGGCACCTGCCAGCAGGAACAACTGGCGCAAGAAAGCACGACGATCTACAGCAGGTGGCAACGCATTCACGGCAAACTCTCCCAACTCAATTCAATTTTTTTACGCGTGCCATACTAATGGCCACTCATGACGGAACGATGAATGCATCGCGCAGCAGCAAGGCCGGGTCACGCGAGGCACAGCCGCTGAGGTGGTCATTAACCAAGCCCATCGACTGCATGAAGGCATGGATGGTGGTGCTACCGAGGAATTTCCAGCCGCGCTTTTTCAACGCCTTGGCCATAGCATCGGAGGCCGGGCTAGTGGTGTTGGCGCAGACGTGCGCGAGCGTGACGAGCTCCGGTTGGGCCGGAATCAGCGCCTCAAACGACCACACAAAAGCCGCCAGCGAGCCGAATTCGGCGAGCAGCTCAGGCATGCGGCCGGCGTTGTTAAGCACGGCCTCGATCTTGCCACGATGACGAATGATGCCGGCATCCTGCAGCAGGCGCTCCACATCCTGCGGGCCCATCGCGGCCATGGCGATCCAGTCAAACTGATGGAAGGCCGCACGCAGATTGCTGCGTTTCTCCAGGATCGTGCGCCAGCTCAGGCCGGCCTGAAAGCTCTCCAGGCACAGCTTCTCGAACAGGCGGCGATCATCAGCCGTGGGTCGCCCCCACTCCTGGTCGTGATACTGCTGATACCCCGGCGTGGCCGTGCACCAGCCACAACGCAGCACACCATCATCACATTGCGTGAGTTCCCAGCTCATGGCCGCTTCCTTTATTTCAATAGTTCTTGTAATGTTGAAGCATGAACTCAGAAACCGCCGTACTCGTCTTTGAATCCCTGTCTTCGCCGGTGAGATTGGCCATCTATCGTCTACTGGTCAAGGCCGGCCCTGGCGGCCTGGTTGCGGGCCAGATTGCTAGCGAGCAAGGCCTGGCGGCAAACAATGCCTCCTTCCATCTCAAGGCACTGTCTCAGGCCGGCCTGATTGGTGCCGAAGCCGAGGGCCGCTTTCTGCGTTATCGCGCCAAGGTCGGCGTGATGGTCGAGCTGATTGCCTACCTGACCGATGACTGCTGCGCCGGCCACCCCGAGCTCTGCGGCGCGGTGGCGCTAGCGCCGGTCTGTGACGCAAGCCTTTGCAACCCTTCCAACGGAGCCGTGAAATGAATGTGTTGATGCTGTGCACCGGCAACTCCTGCCGCTCGATTCTGGCCGAAGCCACCTTCAATCATCTCGCCCCGGCCGGCTGGCGCGCACTCAGTGCCGGCAGCAAGCCGGCCGGCTATGTGCATCCGCGCTCGCTGGCGCTGCTGGCGCGCGAAGGCATCTCCACCGACGGCTATTTCAGCAAGTCCTGGGATGATCTGCCGGTCACGCCGGACATCGTCATTTCGGTCTGCGGCAATGCCGCCAATGAGGTCTGCCCGGCCTACCTCGGCCCGGTGCTGCGCTCGCACTGGGGCGTGGAAGACCCGGCCCATGCCACCGGCACCGACGCCGAAATCGATGCGGCCTTCATGACCGCCTACCGCATTTTGCGCAGCCGCATCGAAGCCTTTCTGGCGCTGCCGCTGGACACGCTGAAGCACGATGGCGCGGCGCTGAAAGCCGAGATGGATCGCATCGCCGGCATCGGGGCCTGAGCATGTTTTCCCTGTCGCGACGACTCACCGCCGAGGCGCTGGGCACCGCGCTGCTGCTGGCGATCGTGGTCGGCTCCGGCATCATGGCCGAACGCCTCAGCGGCGATCTGGCAGCACTGGCGCTGCTCGCCAACACCATCGCCACCGGGGCCGGCCTGATCGCCTTGATTCTGACGCTGGGGCCGATTTCGGGCGCGCACTTCAACCCTATCGTCAGCCTCAGTGAAGTCCTGCAGGGCAAGCTGAACTGGCGCGATGGCCTGAGCTACAGCGTGGCGCAAGTTATCGGGGGATTTGTCGGAGTGGCCCTGGCGCATGGCATGTTCAGCGGCGCACAGCAGGCTCAGGACTTGCTATCGCAACCCTGGTTCAGCGCATCCACGCATGTACGCGCCGGTATGGCGCAGCAGCTCAGCGAGTTTGTCGCCAGTTTTGGCTTGATTGCGGTCATTGTCAGCTGCAACCGGAGCCGACCCACGGTAACGCCATTTGCCGTCGCAGCCTTTATCACGGCCGCGTACTGGTTCACCGCATCGACCTCATTTGCCAATCCGGCAGTGACCTTGGCGCGCGCCGCCAGCGACACCTTTGCCGGCATTCGTCCGGCGGATGTGAGTGGCTTCATCGTAGCGCAAGTGCTGGGCGCGCTGGCGGCCGTGAGTTTGATCGGCTGGCTCACAGCGCCGTTGCTAAAGCATGAAACGGTGACGCCGTCTTAGCGACGCCACCACCAATCGGCCACGGCATCCCAGACCCGCACATCGCCGAGCATGTTCATGTGATCCATGCGATCCAGCTCGACGCGACTTAGGTCCGTGGCATTCAGCTGCAAGGCCTCGCGACGATGCAAGCCCAGACCGCTGTGAACTGGCACCAGGCCATCGCCCAGCCAGTTCTCGGCGGCTTCCGGGTTCAGGCTGCCCGCCAAGAACAGATGACGCACATGATCCGGCAGCGTCACCGCCTGCTGCCGTGGATCTTCGCTGAGGTCGTCACGCAGACCCTGCGCTTCGGCTTCGGTAATCACGCCATAACGCAGGTCTTTGATCGCGGCGCTGCGGATGTTGCCGAGGCGCATCAGCGGCTGCGTATAAGGTGAATGCGAGAGCAAGGCATTGGCCCAGCGACCGGCTCGTTCCAGCGGCGCGCCCTGATGCGGCGTGGCCAGATAAGCCGCGCGCGACACGCTTTGCGGCCAGGCATAGCCAGCCGCTTCGGCATGCGCAAAGGCGCTGCGAATGAGCAGGCCGCCCTGACTATGACCGACCAGAACCAGCTCTTTCACTGGATGCGCAGCCAGCGCTTCTTCCAGCCAGTCCGACAGATCGGCGCCATTGCGCCAGATGCTGCGGCCGCTGTTGTAGCGCAGCCAGCCCGAAGTCCAACCCTTGTTTTGCAAGAGCGACTGAAACTGCTTCTGCGCCGGCGTCTGCCACTCACGCTCGCTCCAGCACAGGCCGTGCACGAACACGGCCACCCGCGCTTTCGGCGTGGTCGCCAGCTGCGACCAGGCCAGCACTTCGCTGTCTTCGGCACGCAGTGTCATACCCAACGCCAGCGGACTCTGCCAGCGCTCCAGCTTGTCGCCGAGCACGCCGTTGGCGGCGCTCAGCAGCGGCAGTGCCAAGGCATGCGACTGACGGATGTCGGCATGCAGCGGCACGCGCTGCAAGAGGCCGGCCGCCGTGCGAAAGACATGCGCCACCAGCCGGTACGGCCAGGGCGCGCGCTGCCGAGGCGGCTCATCGACCTGGCCCAGCGGCAGCGGAGCCTGGCGGATGGTGCCGTCCATTTCAGTGACCAGATCGGTGAGCTCGGCGGCGCTGTGCAGGGCGAGATGACCCAGCCCCTGCACGCCCCAGACCACAGCCCGCCAATCGGTATTGCGTGCCAAGCGTTGCAAGTGATCACCACCAGAAACCACAACAGGATGCAGACTCATGGTCATCTCCTAGGCGTCCCGTTTCAGGCAGCGTTAGCCAGCGAGACCGAGTCAGCCTTGGCCAGCACGACCAGTTCTGCTTTCGGCTTGCTCGGCAGCGAGTGACGCAGGATGCGACCAACCACGGTGCCGAACTGCTTGAACAAGGAGGCCTTGTTGTAGTTCTGGCCGTAGCGCTGGGCGATTTCCTGCATCTCTACCGACAGTTCGGCGTAGCGCCATGCCGGCACTTCTGGGAACAGGTGGTGCTCGATCTGGTGGCTGAGGTTGCCGCTCATGATGTGGAACAGCTTGCCGCCGGTGAGGTTGGCAGAGCCGCGCATCTGACGCAGATACCACTGGCCGCGCGTTTCGTTATCCAGCGTTTCCAGCGCAAACACTTCCGAATCTTCGGTGAAGTGGCCGCAGAAAATGATGGTGAAGGTCCACAGGTTACGCATGATGTTGGCGATGAAGTTACCCGCCAGCACCGGCAGGAAGAACGGGCCAGCCAGCAGCGGGAAGAACACATAGTCCTTCACGACCTGACGGAAACCTTTCTTCACGGTCGGCTTGGCCTGCTCGCGAATTTCCTTCCAGCTCTTCTCGCCGGAGATCAGCTTTTCCAGCTCCAGCGTCTGCAGGGCCAGCAGGTTCTCGAAGAACACGGCGAGCAGCACGGCCAGCACCGGGTTGGCGAGGAAGCGCGGCTCCCACTTCTGTTCCGGGAAGATGCGCAGCACGCCGTAGCCGATGTCGTGGTCCTTGCCCAGCACATTGGTGTAGGTGTGGTGCATGAAGTTGTGGCTGTAGCGCCAGTTGTCGGCGGTGCACCAGGTGTCCCACTCGAAGGTCTGGCCGCTGAAGCGCGGGTCCTGCATGAAGTCGTACTGACCGTGCATGACATTGTGGCCCAGCTCCATGTTGTCGAGAATCTTCGACACGCCGAGCAGCGCAGTACCGGCGATGAAGGCGGGCGGGAAAATGCCGGCCATCAGCAGGCCGCGACCGGCGATCTCGGTGTAACGCACGGCTTTTTCAATCTTGCGGATGTAGGTCGCATCAACTTCGCCAACATCGGCCAGATGACGCTTCTTGATGGCATCGACTTCGGCACCGAAAGCTTCGATTTCGGCGGCGGTCAGGGTTTTGCTCTTGCTCATGATATTTCTCCAGACTCTACTTAAGAGGTCTTACAGATCGAGGGTGATGTCGCCGACGGCGGCATTCACGCAGATGCGCAAACTGGCGTTGGCATCCACAGATAGTTCGTTGTTCAGCAGGTTGCGGGTCACGCCGCTGGCCTTGCCGCAAGCACAGGTATTGCAGATGCCCATGCGGCAGCCGGACTGCGGCTTGATGCCCTGGGCTTCCAGCGCGTCGAGCAGCGGCATGCCTTCCGGCACTTCCAGCGTGCGGTTGGACTTGCTCAGGAAGAGCTTGGCGATGCCGGTGCTCTTGCTCGGCACAAACACCGGCGGCGAGAACGCTTCGGCGTGGAACGCCAGCGCATCGTCGGCTACCAGCGCCTGCACGGCGTTCATGAAGCCGGTCGGGCCGCAGACATACACCGAGCGCTTGCACAGATCCTTGACCACGCTGCCGAGCTGTTCACGGCTGGGGCGGCCAGACAATTCGCCGGCTTCCAGCTCAGGCTCCAGCTCGTAAACCGGCTGCAGGCGGAAGTTCGGGTACTGCTCAGCCAGCGCCTTCAGCTCTTTGCCGAAGATCAGGTCCTGACGGGTACGCACCCAGTACATGAACACCACATCGCGATTCATGCCCTCGGCCACGAGCTGACGCAGCAGGCTCATCAGCGGCGTAACGCCACTGCCGGCAGCGAGGAAGAGCATCTTCTCTGGCGCACCGGCGCTGAAGGTCATGTCGCCAAAGGCCTGACCGAGCTCGATGGTGTCGCCAACCACGACCTTGTCGACCAGGTGGCCACTGACGCGGCCGTTCGGCACTTTCTTGATGGTGATGGCAACGAGGCCGGTCGCGGCCGGGGCTTCGCTGAAGCTGTAAGAGCGGGTGTGACGGACGCCATCAATCTCGACGGTGAGGTTGACATGCTGGCCGGCGCTGAAGCCGCGAAAATTCTTGTTGGGCTTGAGCACCAGGGTGACGGTGTCCGGCGTTTCCATCCAACGAGCGACGACACGGCTCATGGTGCGCTCGATACGGGCATCGAAGCCGAGTTCGGCGGCCCAGAAATCGAGGACGGTCGGTGTAACGACAGCCTGCAGGGTGCGGCTGATGAATGCGGGTAAAACAAACTGTGACGACATTTTGCGTCTCCAAGTGAACGACTACACACTCAGAGTACGCATGTAACTTTTTTAAGTCAACACTCGTTCACTAGAAATTCAGAGAATCGACGACCGGCGAGTCACTCCAGCCGTCTCATCCCTGTCCGAATCACTGCAGATTCGGCACCGCCAAGGGCCGCAAGGCCTCCTGGATCTGCGGCAAGATAGCGTCTGCCTGCGTCCAGCCCCACTGGAAAGCCTTGTCAAAAACCTCGTCCGACGGCAACAGATTGACCGGTGATGGCGTCGGCTGGAAGCGCACCAGCCAGTCGTAGTACGGCCGCTGCGCCGGCAGCTGAGCCTGAATTGCCTGCGTAACCGGAATCAGCCAAGCATGGCCCGCGCTCCATTGCGGGTGAAAACAGTCCAGCGCGAGATAGTAGGCATTGCGTGTGCCGATACGGCCCGCCTCGACACCTTCCCAGGCCGCACGCGCCGGCACATTGGCCACCGTGCCGCCATCCATGAAGGCAAACAGGCCATGCTTTTCGCGCAAGCCCTGAAGAATTTCCATGCTCTTGGCATCTTCCGCGTAGGGCGCATATTGCAGCACACCGGGAATCGCCGAGGAGATGCCGATGGCATCGACCACGCGCAGTTCACGCGTGACCTCATCGCGACCCAGCACGATCTCCTTGGCGACCTGCGGGCTGAAATAGCTGATCAGCTGCAACATGCGCTCAGCCACCAGTATGGGCAAGCCCAGCAGATGCGGGCGGCGCTCGGGCAGCTGCGGCAGCTGCTTGTAGGCTGAAACACGCACGCCGGCAATCATGGCGTCGTAGGGAATGGCCAGATCCTTGATGCGCAGCGGCGAGCCATCCGGGTGACGCAGCATCTTGTCCATGCCGCGTAAATGCAGACGCACTAGACCGGGCAGGCTGAGGGCCTGACCTATCTTGGGACGGGAAAAAATATGGCGAACCTTGAGGCCCTTGCCCCAGGCCATTAGGGCATCGACATCCGGCACGGCATCGCGCGCCATCAGACCGCCGAGCAAGGCGCCAATGGACGCTCCAACGATATAGCTCGGACGAATGCCGGCCGCCTGCAGACGCGCCACCAGTCCGATGTAGACATAACCGGAACCACCACCACCGCCCGGTGCCAGCACCAGCACCTTGTGGCAGAGCTCGGCATCGAGCTCTGCGGCACTGAAATCCTGGAGATGTGCGGCCAGAACCGCATCGCGCGCTAGCTTGGCAGCCTGACGCACGGCATCCACACGCTGCCTGACTTGCGCCATGCGTAAAAGCAAACCTCGCTGCTCGCGCAAGGGCTCGTAAAGCAGGTCCAGCAAGGTCGCGCGCAGCGCACTGATCGGTGCCTCTGCCAGCGTGACCTCGCTAACACCCGCAGGCGCTGCGGAAGCACCCGCAACACCGGGCATAAAGGCCTGTAACCGGCCGAACACGAGAGCGTAACGCAGCAACTCGTAATCTGCCTGCGGCAGCACTTCTGGGTGCGCCAGATGGCTGCGAATCAACGCAGCCTCCATGCGCTTCAGCCTCAGCAGTTCGCGCTCATGCGTGAGTGCCATGGTCGCTCAGTCCGCCTTGTGCTTGAGCAGATCGCGAATTTCAGCGAGCAGCACCTGCTCTGCGGTCGGTGCAGGAGCCACCGGCTCAGCTGCGGCGGCGGCCGGCTCGGGACGCTTCAGGCGATTCACGCCTTTCACCGCCATCATCACGGCGAAGGCAATAATGAGAAAATCAAAGATGGTCTGGATGAACTTGCCATAGGCCAGCAGCACCGCCGGCTTGTCGCCAGCCGCGGCCTGCAGCGTCACGGCGAGATCGGAGAAGTTGACGCCACCGACCAGCACACCCAGCGGCGGCATGACAATGTCGCCGACAAAGGACGAGACAATTTTGCCGAAAGCGGCGCCGATGATGACACCGACAGCCAGGTCAATAACGTTGCCACGGATGGCAAATTCGCGAAACTCTTTCATCAGGCTCATGAGTCAATCCCTCTTCGAAAAATTAATGGCTACAGGCCGAAGGATTCTGCGCAGCACGGCCTGAGCTGTCCAGCCATTGTTTAGGCTTTCAGACGCACTCACAGCATCGGAAAAATACATGATGAAAGTTTCGTGACAATCAACTTCGTCCTATAGGGGCGACACTTGCTTGCTGCTAAGAATACTGGCTCACCAACCCGAAAAAAGGTATCGCCATGCTTAAGCACACCGTCTGTACCACCTTGTTCATGAGCGCATTCATGTCCGGCTGCGCCGCCTTGGCCCCCGCTCCCATTGTTGATGCCATGACGCAGCCCGAGGCCATTCGCGTGCCAGCCGGGAATGTGCCCGCCATGCTGTTCGTCGGCAAAGGCGAGATCACCTACGAGTGTCGGGTCAAAGCGGATGCACCAGACCAGTTTTCCTGGGCCTTCGTGGCACCGAATGCAGCACTTCTGACGAGCGCCGGCATTCCCGCAGGGCGCTACTATGCTGGTCCGACCTGGGAAGCGCTGGACGGCAGCCGTGTCACCGGCAAACAAGTTGCTACAGCGCCTGCACAGCCGGGCAGCATCCCGCTGCAACTGGTGAAAGCGGAGACCACCAGCGGTCTGGCAGCGTTCAACAACATCACTTACATCCAGCGCCTGAACACCCAGCAAGGCGTTGCACCCGCACTCCCTTGCGATGCCAGCGTCGTCAACCAGAAGCAAATCGTCGGCTATCAGGCTGACTATGTTTTCTATCGCGCTCAGTGACCAGTGGCAGGGGGTCACATCAGCGACCCCCTGCTATACTGCCAACATCATGATGGCCGGCCTGCCCGCCATCCTTGTTCGCAGGAGTCAAAATGTCCCGCCTTACCTTTTCTGCCTGGTTGCGTGATGACCGTCATGGCAATGCCGCGCTTCCACAAGATCTGATCCAGACCCTAGAAATCACCGCCACGACCTGTCGCCAGATCAGCGCGGCCATCGCCCGTGGTGCCCTTACGGGCGTGCTCGGTCAGGCCGGCAGTGAAAATATCCAGGGTGAAGATCAGAAGAAGCTCGATGTGATTTCCAACGACATGCTGCTCGACGCGCATGCCAGCGGCGGCCATCTCGCCGGCATGGCGTCGGAAGAAATGGACGATCCGTTTCCGGTCACCGCCAGCGCCGATGGCCGCTACCTGCTGCTCTTCGATCCGCTCGACGGCTCCTCGAACATCGACATCAATGCCCCGGTCGGCACCATCTTTTCGGTGCTGGCCACCGCGCCCGGCAGCAATACCGCCGAGGTCGCGCCGTTCCTGCAGCCGGGCACTGCACAGGTCGCCGCCGGCTACGCCGTTTATGGTGCCGCCACCCAGCTCATCCTGACCTTGGGCCACGGTGTCGATGCCTTCACGCTGGACCCCGACAGCGGCGAATTCGTGCTGACGCAAGCCGGCATGAAGATCCCGGAAGAGACTCAGGAGTTCGCCATCAACATGTCCAACCAGCGCCACTGGGAAGCGCCGGTGCAGCGCTATGTGGGCGAATTGCTGGAAGGCAAGACCGGCGTGCGCGGCAAGGACTTCAACATGCGCTGGGTGGCCTCGATGGTCGCCGACGTGCATCGCA
>CALEYY010000354.1 GCA_937928295.1 uncultured Moraxellaceae bacterium | reverse complement strand
CGGAGCCGAACGCCGGCTCCGATGTGGTGAGCATGAAGCTGCGTGCCGACCTCAAGGGCGACCGTTACATCCTCAACGGCAACAAGATGTGGATCACCAACGGGCCGGATGCCGACGTGCTGGTGGTCTATGCCAAGACCGACATCAATGCCGGTCCGCGCGGCATCACGGCGTTCATCATCGAGAAAGGTTTCAAGGGTTTCAGCACGGCGCAGAAGCTCGACAAGCTCGGCATGCGCGGCTCCAACACCTGCGAGTTGGTGTTTCAGGATTGCGAAGTGCCGGTCGAGAATGTGCTCGGCCAACTCAACGGCGGTGTGCGCGTGCTCATGTCCGGCCTCGATTACGAACGCACCATCCTCAGCGGCGGCCCGCTCGGTGTGATGGCCGCCTGTCTGGATGTGGTGCTGCCCTACCTGCACGAGCGCAAGCAGTTCGGTCAGGCCATTGGCGAATTCCAGCTCATGCAGGGCAAGCTCGCCGACATGTATGTCGCGCTCAACACCAGCCGTGCCTATGTCTACACCGTGGCCAAAGCCTGTGATCGCGGCGAGCCGGCACGCAAGGACGCTGCCGGCGCCATTCTCTATTCCGCCGAGCAGGCAACCTGGATGGCCGGGCAGGCGATTCAGTGTCTGGGGGGTAACGGCTACATGAACGAGAACCCGGTTGGCCGTTACTGGCGCGATGCCAAGCTCTACGAAATCGGTGCCGGTACATCGGAAATCCGTCGCATGCTGATCGGCCGCGAGCTGTTTGGTGAGACCCTGTGAATACGCTGCAATTCCTGACCTGGAGTCACGCATGAAATCTATCCGTATCGGTTGCGCCTCGGCCTTCTGGGGCGACACCAGCACCGCCGCCGAGCAGCTCGTCAATCACGGCCAGCTCGACTATCTGGTGTTCGACTATCTCGCCGAAGTCACCATGTCCATCCTCGCCGTGCAGCGCATGAAAGACCCGGCGCAGGGCTATGCCCGCGACTTTGTGGATGTGATGACGCCGCTGCTGCCGGCCGTGAAGGCGCAGGGCATGAAGGTCATCAGCAATGCTGGCGGCATGAATGTGGGCGCTTGCCGCGATGCCTTGCAGGCGGCGGCGGTCGCGGCTGGCATCACGCTGCGCATCGCGGTGGTCGAGGGCGATGACCTGACTGCGCGTCAGGGTGAATTCCGCGAAGCCGGCATCACCGAGATGGACACCGGCTCGGCCTTCCCCGGCATGTTGGTGAGCATGAATGCCTACCTCGGCGCACCGGCGGTGGCCGAGGCGCTGAAGCAGGGCGCTGACATCGTCATCACCGGTCGTGGTGTGGACAGTGCCGTGGCCCTCGGCCCGATGATGCACGAGTTCGGCTGGTCCGCGACCGACTACGACAAGCTGGCTCAGGGCTCGCTGGCGGGTCATGTCATTGAGTGCGGCGCGCAGTGCACCGGCGGTAACTTCACCGACTGGGAAACGGTCGCTGATGGCTACGAAAACATGGGCTTCCCGTTTGTTGATATCCGCGAAGACGGCTCCTTCCTGGTCGGCAAGCCGGCCGGTACTGGCGGCGCGGTCACCATCGGCACCGTCGGCGAGCAGATGCTCTACGAGATCGGCGACCCGCGCGCCTACCTGCTGCCGGATGTGCGCTGCGACTTCACCACCGCGACGCTGACCCAGGTCGGCCCGGATTCGGTGCTGGTGCAGGGCGCACGCGGCTTTGTGCCGCCAGACACCTACAAGGTTTCCGGCACCACACCGCGCGGCAACCGCATCACCGCGACCTTCCTGATGGGTGGCCGCGATGCCCCGGCGAAAGCCGCGCGCGTGGCGCAGGCACTCATCACCAAATGCGAAAAGCTGTTCGAGGCCAAGGGCTGGGGCCCATTCGGCGAAACCAATGTGGAGCTGCTCGGTGCCGAGACGATGTACGGCCCGAACGCCCGCGCGGGTGCGTTGGCGACGCGCGAGGTGGTGGTGAAGATTGCCGCCAAGCATCGCGAAAAGGCGGCGCTGGTGTTGTTCTCGAAGGAGCTGGCGCAGGCCGCGACCGGCATGGCACCGGGCCTGACCGGCTACTTCGGCGGTCGTCCCAGCGTGCAGCCGGTAGTACAGCTGTGGTCGTGCAAGGTGCCCAAGCGCGATGTCGCCATCACGGTCGATTTCGAGGGCGTGCGTACGCCGGTAGTCGTGGTCGAGGGCGCGCCGTTTGATCCGGCCGCGCTGACGCCGCAGCCCGCTGGCGAGACCTGGGTGGCGACGGCCGATGCCGTCAATGTGCTCCTGACCCACGAGGCGACCAGCTCGGCCGCCTGAGGGGCGTCCGTGTCCTGATCAGTGTACTGAAACCGGGGCCAGTTCATGAGCGATCGCGGCAGCGATGGCCCGCTCGCCCCGCGGTCGCCCTACGGCGCCGAAAAGGCCATCGGCGAGACGTACGCGCGCCTCTACGGCGAGCTGCACGGCCTCGAGACCGTCGTGCTGCGCTACTTCAACGTCTTCGGCCCGCGGCAGGACCCCAAGTCCATGTACTCCGGCGTCATCTCCAAATTCACCGACGACATCAAAGCCGGCCGCACGCCCACGATCTTTGGCGACGGCCAGCAGACCCGCGACTTCGTCTTCGTCGACGACGTCGTGGCGGTGAACCTGTGGTTCCTGCAGCACCCGGACAAGAGCGGCATCTTCAACCTCGGCACCGGCCGCGCCCAGCCCTTCAACGACGTGGCGCATGCGGCAGTCAGATCGGAAGAGCGTCGTGTAGGGA
>CALEYY010000353.1 GCA_937928295.1 uncultured Moraxellaceae bacterium | reverse complement strand
CTGTGACGGACATTGTCCGTCTTAACTGAGTGTCCACCAAGGCCGGGACATACCATGGCATTAGGCGAGCTGTCTCGGAAAACACAGGTCATCTTGATGACGCATCATGAGCATTTGGTGCCGTTGGCCCAAGATGCTCTTGGCAAAGGGCTGAATATTATCCGCGTATAAACTGACAAAAAATTGAGTGAGACCCTGTGCTTCGTACTTTAGGTGCTACTGAGTCTGGGATGGCGTCGTTGCTGTAGGCATCGCTTGGGCTGCTCCAGGCTTGCGTTTTTTATCGTGTTATCGCTACGCTGTATGAGACGAGCTCTAGCCCATCAGCATCGGCTCAAATGTTCGATTGAAAATCATGGCTTTCCCGTCCCAAATCGCCTCGGTACTTTCTAGTCTTCCACCGTTCCCCTGATTCCAACGCATGACATGGATATCTTCGATCACATCTTCAAGGTAGACGCGGCTATTGGGTTGGATATCAGGTGGAAGCACATAAGCAGCTAGTGGGAAGAGGTGATCGCTTCGAGCAAAAAACCAGTCTTTGACCAGCCGCCACTCATCACTTGGCATGAATACTTCTCGGTAATCTCCTGCCCAGCGCAGCTGCCCCGTGAAGACATGCTCGAATACTTGATATTTCGACTCTCCGAACATGTTCTTGATACCGGTCTCTTGAATTAGGAGTCGGTATCCGGCGCGCTGCAGCGCATCCATAGCTTCTAGGCTGCGGACGGTAGAGATCACTGGTAACCCAGCTGGATTGTAGGGAGCCGTTCCCGGCTGCAGAAAAGTGATGTTCTTTGCCGAGGCCGTGGCAAAAAAACAGACTCATGAGTCGGCCTCGACCATCTTGATGACATCTGCATCTTGTTTGTCATCAATGCATCGCACTGTCTTTGCGCAACTGTAGCAATCTTGATCTTCTGCTCGCGAAACGAACTGTCGCAAATGTGCCGGGACATCTGCAAGTGGACAGTAGATAGTCTTGATGAACTGTCCATCATCCGCATATAGGGCATGCTGGTGTGGGTCGTAAATCATGCGCTGTGGCCTCGTCTGTAATTTATTTTCTGGCCTTGGGCCCGGCGAGTATCGATTTTTGAGTCGAGCCAGCTGGTTGAGTTGTAGTGATCTTGGCTCGTTTATCGCACATCACTGGCTCAGATAATGAGCCTATATTGCCGTTTTTTCTGGTTGGTCGTCTCGCGAGCGCGGCCTATTTTTAATGAAAAGCACGAGACCATAAAAGCGTATTCCTGCCTTCGTTCAAGTCCTTAGTTGAATTATAGGCCAGTGGGGCGGCCTTGCTGTTCCCTGTACCGTACCACGCCGTTCTCGCAGTCAAGGGCTGTGCGTGCTTCGCATGCTCGCGTCCTGGCGGCCGTCTGTGACCCCTGACAGCTGTGCTGCGCCGTGTTCCGCCGGTCTCGGGCAATCCGCCCGCAGATCGGAGTTACGACCATGTTCAATCTCATCGCTGAAAACACGCTCCTCGTTCGTGACGCAAACGGTGACTACGCACCGGCACCTTCCGAGGTAATCCTCGAAGCTGCGCGTCAGGTCATCGATACCAAGATGCAGCGGGGCGAGAAGTTCACTTCGCCGGCGGCAGTCAAAGACTACCTTCGCCTCAAGTTGGCTGGCTACGAGCACGAAGTCTTCGCCATCCTGATGCTGGATAACCAGCATCGGCTGATCGCCTACAGCGAGATGTTCCGGGGAACCATCGACAGTGCGTCGATTCATCCTCGCGAAATCGTCAAAGAGGTGCTGGCGCACAACGCGGGGGCTCTGATCATGGCTCACAACCACCCGTCAGGACATCCGGAGCCCAGCGCAGCAGATCGTCAGATCACGCAGCGCCTGAAAGATGCGCTGGCGCTGGTGGAAGTGCGGGTGCTCGACCACATCGTGGTCGGTGGGCTGCAGACGGTGTCTTTTGCCGAGGAAGGGCTCATTTGAGCCCAAGGGGGCTATGCCCCTTTTTGCTGCGGCGTTTGTGGGTCGTTCACGGCAATGTGCAAAATCTGCACATTGCAAACATGTGCTTTGCTTGCGCAAAATTGCGTCATGTATTGCCACGGAAGCGCGGCATGATCTGTTATCAAAAACTTATCTATCAGAAGGTGCTATGAGCAACGAACCTGAGTTGGAAGTGTCACCGCTATCGCAGCCTATATCGAGTGGTGGGAGAACCGTCAATGTCGAAATTTATCGATTGGAAGGCGAGGCTGAGTGGGTTCTGGAAGTAGAGGACGAGTTTGGTAACTCCACTGTCTGGGACGACACATTTCCCACGGAGTCTGCCGCGCTTGTCGAAGCTAAGAAAATGATCTTGGCCGAGGGAGTGTCTTCGCTTGTGGGTCCTGCAGATGGCAAAGGTAATGGCGAGTGGCGGTGATGCGCTGAACGCAATAATCGCAGCCCTTTCGGGTCTGGCTTACCAAAAGCCAGCAACACGCTTACGGCACGAATCAATCCCTTACTGAACCCTCGAAGCGACAGGCTTTGCTCATGCGCGCTACCGCGTCATGACCTACGCCTACTCCACCGCGACGAGGTTGCCATGCCGTGTGATACCGCCCCGAAACTGCCACCATTGGCAGCGTATTTGTACTTGCTGCATGCCGATTCGACCAGCTTGGCCTGGGAATACCTTCGGCGTAATCCAGCCTATCAACAATCCGCTGCTGATGAAGTGGCGGCAGCGGACTGGGGCTTGGAGTCCTTCGTCGATCCGTTGCGAGACGCTGTGAGTGTCAGTCCGAGCTGGCTGGCCGAGCGTCAACTGGGGTTGCAGCTGCAGCCTGATTTGGACGCTGAGCCCGGCACGCCGGGCTTCGATTTGTGGGCATTGGCCGGGCGCAAGCAGGTCGAGCATGATGGCTGCAAATTACGGATTTCCTGCTTTACGGGTTTCAGGGTGCTGAGGCTGGCTATCGCCAAAGGGCTCGGGCATGGCATGGCGTACTGCTATGCGCTGAAGATGGGTTTGTGCCTCTGCGATGCCTGGCGCAGCTGGCTGGACCAGCTTATGCGCTTCGATAGGCAAGAGCCGTTGGGTGCGGCGACGCACCCGAGACCATCGCGTACAACAATGACGCATCTGCGCACGCTAATTGCTTTGGACGCGCAAGCGGCCGGAGCATCGCATCGCGACATCGCTGTGTTGTTGTTTGGCAGCGACGAAGCGGATCAGCGCTGGCATGCCGACAGCGAGTTACGCGCTCAAGTCCGCCACCTGCTCAAGCGTGGCCATGCCTATGTCAACGGCAACTACCGGAAGCTTCTGACTGCGACCAGCTGACCCTCATCACGCAGCAGGGAGATTTCTCCCACCCTGCAATATCTCCCTCCCGGCTTCGTTCCTGCCTCCCCAGACTGCCTGCAACCGGCGGCACTTCGCCCGCCGTTGCTCGATCCTGATGGAGGATGACCTCATGACTGCAATCCCGATGCAGCCCGTTCAACTTGGCGATGTGCGTTACCTGACCAACGAGGAGGCCGCCGAGTTTCTGCGCCTGTCGCCCCGCACGCTGGAGAAGCAGCGTGTGGTCGGCGGTGGCCCGCGCTTTCGCAAGTTCGGCCGGCGCGTAATGTACGCGTTTGATGACCTAGTGAACTGGGCCAATGCCCGCAGCTTCGAGATGACCTCGGAGCCGGACTACGGCAAACCGCACGCCTCGCGCTGATCGTACGAGATCACGCCAATGAGCCTGCATCCTCGCCAAGAGCGTCCACCACGATTGGGGCGCGACCAGCTGGAGCTATTTCGCGCGATGCCCATGGCGATGGCTCCGCGTGATGCGCAGGATCTGATGGCGTACCCGTTCTTTGCCTTGGGCAAGTCGCGGCGCGTGCAGCCCATCGACTTTCAGTCGGGTGCTGTGCGTGTGCGCGTTGAGGGCACGCTGGAGCATGGCCTAGCT
Source organism: uncultured Moraxellaceae bacterium (assembly GCA_937928295.1). Classification (GTDB taxonomy): domain Bacteria; phylum Pseudomonadota; class Gammaproteobacteria; order Pseudomonadales; family Moraxellaceae; genus Perlucidibaca. Next base: position 268 of record CALEYY010000353.1, on the reverse strand, counting down.
ACAATCTGGGATGCCGACATCCTGATCTGGGCGGCGAGCCAGATTGTCGAGGCGCGCGACCTGGGCCTGCGTACCTCGCGACTCATGCAGGCCACGCCCTACGAAATTCTGACCTTCATCGGGCGTGGTACTTCGCTTCGTGACTACCAGCGGCTGAAGGCGGCGCTGGATCGCTTGCAATCCACCAGCGTTGCTACATCGATCCGCGAGACGACCGGGCGTCGTCTGCATCGCTTCTCGTGGATCAATGAGTGGAAGGAGCTGGCCG
>CALEYY010000352.1 GCA_937928295.1 uncultured Moraxellaceae bacterium | reverse complement strand
GACAACCAAAAGGTATGGTACCCAGCACGCTTGGCTTGACGAAATAAATTGCCAACTCGACGCTGCAACTCCTCTTCATTGCCTGGCTCCATAACACCGTTAATGAAGAGTGGAATTGATACTCCCGTACTGGCGGCACCCGCAATACCCGGGACAGCTTGTAGCTCATTTGCTCGATACATGGCCGCCAACCCCGGCGTGTTATCACGCGGGTAGCCATAAACACTCATACGATTACCGCGCAATGTTTCTCCCATCAGTATCCAAAAATGTGTTGGTGGGCTTTTGACGGGAACTTGCACTAACGTGTATGGCGGATACGAGACATTCGGAGTATTTGAACGGCCAAAGCTCAAGCGCACCGCATAAAAGCTGAAAGCACTCAAGGAGTTGTATAACGAGCTACGGGTCGGCCCAGGCATAAACTGCACGAGATTGTGCGATATTGCCCAGTACGGCTTGCTCAATAATGCTGCCAGCACCAAGAGCACAGCCAATGATCGACAGGGCAATTTGAGTGCGGGCAGATAACGCCAAAACAACCAGAACAGCAGCGCATAGGGAATGCCGCCGGCCAGCAACACAGGCCAATGGTCAACCCAGGCAGCGCCTGAAACCTCGCCTATTTCTTTCCATTCGCCAGCGATTAGACTGATATCAATAGGGTTTAACGGCTGGCCCACATAAGAAATATAAGAGAGCTGCAATAGCTGCATAAAGGCAAAAATAACCAAAACGACCACTGCCAACCATCGACTGCGTGACCACCACAAACCGAGACTGAAACCAAACATGCCCAGCACATGCGATGGCTCAAGAATCGCTTGATTCTTGCTGGTATAGAGCTGCTGCAAGAAGTCATCAGCCACAAACAATACGGTTGTTATTGAGGCCAGTGCCAATAGGCGAAAAACCGCGTGCAACCGCGTGCTTTGTTGCTGGTAGCTCATTTGAAAATACTCAACATTAGTTTATTCACATGTCACCATCAGGTGTTCAGCAAGCATTTCTGCTTCGTTAAGACGATCATCACCCGCCGGGCTGGCTAATTGATTGGGCAAGCGCACAACTCGTCCAGCGAACACGAGTTGTCGGATGCCATTCTGCAAGCGGCCATCACGAGCCGAGCTCAGCGATACCAACCCCACCGCACACCCCGCCGTCAGCGCCTCGTAAATCATCGACACGCTATCTTCCGTTACCCAAGCATTCTCGGCGATAGCTAGCTCACTGGCGAGCCAGCCCGGCGGGCATTGCTCCCACGGCTGATAGGTCACCGGCCAGCGCTTGGCGAGCTCCGCACGCAGCGCCAGCGGTGTGCGCCGGGAATCGGTAATGCGCATCTGCGGATGCCGAGCCACGAGGGTATCGAGCTGCGCCAGCACCTGTGCGTCATCCCACAAAAAATGCTTGCTCACGCCGCCAACCAGCACCAGCGTATAGCCAGGGCGCTTCACCGCCGCCGGCTGCATGGCATTGAGCACACCCTGGGTCACGATGACATTGCGGCCGGTCAGGCCATCGTGCGCAGGGGCCACCACAAGGTCAAAAAAAGCACTGGGCAAGGTCGGCGACATGAGCGCAATGGCCTTGCCACCAAAGCTGCGGCGCGCGCACAGCATGGGCCAATGCGTGCGATGACCGGCACCGATAATAAAGTCTGGGCGCGGCTGCAGAAAGCCGGGGCGAAAGCGTTTGAATAGCCAATCCCAGAGTGTGTAAGAGAAGTCGCCGAGCGGCATGTCAATGCAGCGCGGTGCTGGCATGCCACGCGCCGTAGCCAGACGCTCAAGCGCTTTTATCAAGCCCAGCGTCTGATTCTCGTGGCCGGGCTTGCCATCCATGAGGCGCCAGATGACTAACGGCTGAGTTGATGCATCCCGCATGGTTTGCTGAGTCCGGGAAATCCGTTGTGGGCGGAGTTTGCCATACTAGCGCTTGCTTGACCCAGCGCCGTGCGTCTTTTAGCTGCAAGCGTTGCTGCCCTCGCAACCTATTGTGCAGCCATGCACGCCGCAACCAGATGCACTCGCTCCACCGCCATAGCTCGATACGCCGACGATATACGCGCATCCTCAGCCACTCGCTGCCAGAATCGTACCGCTACCGCAGCGGCATCTCTCGCGATGGCTTCACCACAGATTAGCGGCAGCAGCGGCGCAAAAGCACGCTCGGGCAACTCGCCACGCACCGGGGCGTCGAGCATGGGCAGCATGTCGTAGGCCGGTGCCACCTCGGCAGGCCAACGCCCCTCGTAGCACACTGAAAGATTGCCGAAGTGGCGATCGGTATTGCCGATGAGCATCGCAAATGCCTGCTGCCAGGCCACGCGAGCCAGAGACTGCGGGCTCAATCGCCGTTGTTGCACCAGCGCTTCAGCGGTGTCCAACCAAGACTGCCGGCGGCCGACAAACTCGTCGTCTATCGCGCCTAACGAGATCAGGCCCGAGCGCCCCCTCAAGCCTTCGCGATCAAAGCGACGTGCCTGCAGGAACACGCGATCACCCGCCTCAAGGATTTCGGTCTGTGCGGCGGGCTGGCCAGCGGCGGCCATGATCGTGAGCGCGTGATGCTCGGCGATGAGTAAGTCCGCCCAGCGTCGACCAACGCCTGAGCTGATGGCCTCGGAGAATTTGACGATGACGGCGCACGGGGCGTGCTCGTCCACCATCGCCGTGAACTTCGGTTGCTCGCCACCAGCCGATGAGCCCGTGGCCTCGCCCGCCAAGGCGGCCTGAGCCAGACGCGGGTAATGCGTGGCGCGGTCGGTCAGCGCGATCACATCGCCGCCTGCCGTTTCCTGCCAGCGTGTCAGCGATACATCACCCAGAATCAGGTTACCCAGCGCATCTTCACCTCGATAGGCGAGCGCGACCAGCGCATGGTCATCCTGCCAGTCGCCCAGGTTTTCTGGCAGGCCCATGCCGGCGAGCTGACGCACGAAGCGCTGACCGAGAAAACCCTGCAGACGCATGTCGGCGAGGAACCACGGCAGGCCATCGAACCACTGGCTGGCGACCGGTTGCTCGATGTCGTCGAACCAGAATCCGCCCTGCAAAACCTGCAAGGTGCCAATGCGAGTGACCTGCCCGGCGTGAGTAACGCGATACAGCGGCTGACTGGGCGCAAGTCCGTTCACCCGGCGACGCCAGCCATAGCGCGTGGCGCGTGCACGACCAAGCCGGCATACCTCCGCCACCCGTGTGGCGAGCAGGCGCGACAGCGTGGGCTGGCTGATGCCCAGCGTAGCTTGCAGCTCGGCCGCCGTTCTTGGGCCGCTGCTCAAGGCGTCTTGCAGGTCTTCACTCATCTGACAGCCATTGGCATGAATAGATACTGAATAGATAAAATACATATTTAGCCATTTAAAAACAATAGCTTGCTTATTTTTTCATGAAAACCATGAATAGATAAAAAACCCGTCACAGGGGACGGGCTTTTTTAGTTCAATACCAGCGTGAGCGTTATGCCACCGGCGTCAGCCAGTCTGCATGATCTCGGCGCACGCCAGTCACCGTCTCGAAGTAAGCCTTCTGTAGCACGGTGGTGATCGGGCCACGACGACCAGCGCCAATCACACGGCCATCCAGCTCGCGAATCGGCGTGACTTCAGCGGCAGTGCCGGTGAAGAAGGCTTCGTCGGCGATATAAACTTCATCACGCGTGATGCGCTTTTCCTTGACCGTGTAGCCATGCTCTTCGGCAATCTGGATCACCGTTTTGCGGGTGATGCCGTCGAGGCAGGAGGTCACATCCGGGGTGAAGATCACGCCATCCTTCACGATGAACACATTCTCGCCCGAACCTTCGGCCACATAGCCTTCCGGGTCCAGCAGCAGGGCTTCTTCGGCACCGCCGGAGATGGCTTCCTGCAAGGCCAGCATGGAGTTGATGTAGTTGCCGTTGGCCTTGGCACGGGTCATGGAGATGTTCACATGATGACGCGTGTAGCTCGAAGTGCGCACCTTAATGCCCAGCTCCAGCGCTTCCTTGCCCATGTAGGCACCCCACTCCCAGGCAGCCACGATCACATGCACCTTGAGGTTGCTGGCGCGCAGGCCCATGCCTTCGGAGCCGTAGAAAGCCATCGGGCGGAGATAGGCGTGCGGCAGCTTGTTCTCGCGCACCACGGTGCGGTGAGCTTCGTTGATTTCGGCCTGGCTGAACGGCATCGCCATGTTCATGATGTGCGCCGAATTGAACAGACGGTTGGTGTGTTCCTTCAGGCGGAAGATCGACGGGCCTTCGCTGGTCGCGTAGGCGCGCACGCCCTCGAAGACGCCCATGCCGTAGTGCAGCGTGTGGGTCAGCACATGGGTCTTGGCTTCGCGCCACGGCACCAGCTCGCCGTCATACCAGATCACGCCATCACGATCAGACATCGACATCTTGAATCACTCCACAGGGCTTGTGCGCCAGCCGTCAGGCCGGCACATGCATTGAAAATTCAGGTTGCGTATTGCACCACAAAGCGGGGTCATTCGGATACTGGGATCACGGTGCCAGCCATTCGATTTGCAGACCTGGCACGCGCCGAAAGCCGGCATCAGCCGTAATGAACACATGCTCGCCGGGTAGCGCGAGGCAACTCGCGGCCTGCAGCGCATCAGGCGTTTTCAGGCCATGATGCGCGCGAAGCACCGTGGCTATTTGCATCACGGCCGGGTTCAGCTCAGCAACGCGCAAATCGGTGCTGGCAAAAAAATCGTCATAGCGCTGCAAAAGCTCAAGCTGCTGATGCCGCATGGGCCGCACACGGCACTCCAACAAGGTCAGCGCGCTGATGACCAGACCGGCATGGCTCGGCTGCAAACAGCGCAAGATCACTTGCTGCACCGACTCCGCGAACGCTGCCTCACCCTCGAAGAGATAAATCAGCGCATTAGCATCGAGAAAAACATTCACGCATCAGGCCAGTCGGCGCGCTCTTGCGCCAGCTCACGGTCGATGTCGGCACGGCTACGCCCACCTGTGGGTGTATAGGCCGCCAGCCATTCCTGCACAGAGTGCGAGCGCGTCTGCTGACCTGCCAGCAAGTGCTGATAGTCATTTTCCGAGAGCACAACCGCCGCTGGCCTGTTGTATTTGAGAATACGCACCGGCCCCTGCTGCAGGGCCTCTTCAATGACCACCATGCCTCGCCGCTTGATGTCTTGTGCACTGACTATATTCATGGACGACTCCTTTTGATACTGAAAATAGTACCTATAACAGCCGCCCAAAACAACATCGCTGAATCAGAAACCAGCAATGACCAATTCAGCCACCACGGCGTCCACGCCCGCGGTCCAGTCCGGCAGCTTCATATCCAAGGCCGCCTCCAAGCGCCGACAATCCAGCCGCGAATTGGCCGGGCGGGCTGCTGGCGTGGGGTACTGCACGGCCGGAATGCCCTGCACTTGTTCGGGCGCGACACGAGTGGCCAAGCCCTGTTGGCGCGCCTGAGCAATAACGCGCTGCGCGTAGGCCTGCCAATTCGTCTCTCCGGCGGCGGCCAAGTGGTACAGGCCCGGCGCTACAGACTTGCAGGCCTCAACCTGCCGGATCAACTGAGCCGTCACCTCAGCAATCAAACCCGCACTGGTTGGTGCGCCAAACTGATCGTTGACCACCGACAGGCTGTCTCGCGTTTGCGCCAACTTGAGCATGGTCTTGAGAAAGTTGTTGCCGTGAGTGCCAAACACCCAAGTGGTGCGGAAGGTCCAGGCCTGCAAGTCGCGGCTGGCGACTATCTGCGCGATAGCCTGTTCGCCGGCCAGCTTGCTGGCACCATAGACATTCAGCGGCTGCACCGGATCATCTTCCCGATAACGCCCCTGCTTGTCGCCGGCAAACACATAGTCCGTGGAGTAATGCACCAGTCGTGCGCCACGCGCCGCCGACAGCTCGGCCAGCAAGCGCGGAGCCTCGGCATTGACGGCAAACGCGGCATCGCGCTCGCTCTCGGCTTTGTCTACGGCCGTCCACGCGCCAGCATTGATGATCCAGTCAGGCTTTGCCAGTGCAACACACGCACGAATGCTATCGGCATCGGCAAGGTTGCATTGTTGGCGATCCACGGCGGTGATGGTGCCGAGCCCGGCGAGCTGCCGCTGCAATTCGTAGCCAACCTGGCCGGTGCTGCCGGTGATCAGAATGTTCATGCTCAAGACTCGGGAATGGCGCGCTCGGCCAGCAATCGGCGAATGCGATCTACAGTGTTCAACAAGAGTGCGGCCGCAGGCTCGGCGGCCTGCAAGGTATCGAGCAAGGCCTTGGGCGATGAGCCGAACAACGCCAGCAACCTGGGCAAAGTCTTTTCACCGAGCTGATCCTGCAAGCGAGTGAAACGGGAACCAAACGCCTCGATACGATCGGCCAGTGCTTTGTCGTCGCCCAGCTGTGTTAGCCGCTCTAGCGTCGGCGCGTCGGCAAACAGGCGATCACGCACATCCGCGAAGCCCTCCGCTTCGCGGCAGACGATGCGCCAGGTGTGCTGAAAGGCCGGCAAGGCTTCGGGAATGTAGCGTGTCATGTCAGTCGGATTCCTTGCTGCTGGGCTACAGCATCAATGGCGGTCAGGATCGTGGCCGGATCCACCAGCCGTACATCAATGCGCTGATCGCCCAAGGTCATTTGCAAGCGAGCAGTGAGCTGAGCACCGAGCCAGACCCGGTTGGCGAGCGTCACCGTGATGACACCCAAAGATCAATATCACCGCCGCGCGCATCGTCATTGGTGCGTGAGCCAAATAAGCGCAAGTCAGCCTCTGCACCGATCAGATCATGGACCGCTTGTTTTATGAGGGCAATTTGCCGTGGGCTCAGACGCATAGAGGTGATCGCAAAAGGGTCAGGGCATCATAGCATCGTCATGCATGGTGTCAGTCCAGAGCCGCTGCACCAGCGCGCGCTCGGCCATCAGTTCATCCGCACTCAAGCCCTTGTCGGCCCCCGCCAGCGCGCGCGCATGGCCGGCTCGGCGCAGGGCAAGATAGGCCGCCTTCAAGGCGTCGGCATCGGCGGCGGGCATCAAGCCCTCCTGCGCCAGCGTGTCGAGCAGGCGAACATTGTCCGGCCATTGTGTGAGCGCGGGATGCTCATGCGCATGAGCCAGCGTGAGGTACTGCACCAGAAACTCGATATCTACGAGGCCGCCGGGACTGTGCTTGAGGTCGATCTCGGCCGGATCTTTCGGGGCCAGATGATCGCGCATTTTCTGTCGCATCTCGCGTACTTCCTGCCGTAGCGTCGGCACGGCTCGCGACTGCGCCAGCACGCCGGCACGAACTTCGTCGAAACGAACCGCCAGCGCCGGATCGCCAACCACGACGCGAGCGCGCACCAGCGCCTGATGCTCCCAGGTCCAGGCTTGTTCGCGCTGATACTGCGCAAAGCCGTCCAGCGATGTGACCAGCAGGCCCGATGCGCCAGACGGGCGCAGGCGCATGTCGACCTCGTAGAGTAGGCCGCTGCCCATGCTGGTGGTCAGCAGGTGGATGATCTTCTGGCCGAGACGGGCAAAGAAGCTGGCACCGTCCAGCGGTTTGATGCCGCCGACCGTGTCGCGCTGGGCATCGGCATCGTGAATAAAAACCAGATCAAGGTCAGAGCCGTAGCCCAGCTCAAGGCCGCCGAGCTTGCCGTAACCGACGATGATGAAGCCGGGGTCGCAGGCGTTGCCGTGGCGATCCAGCGGCGTGCCGTGACGCGCCACCAGCTGGCGCCAGCTCAGGTGCAGCACTTCCTGCAATACCGCTTCGGCGATCCAGGTCAGCGAATCGCTGATTTTCATCAGCGGCAAGGTGCCCTTTAGGTCCGAGGCCGCGACCCTGAGTAGCTGGCCTTTCTGGAACAGGCGCAGGATATCCATTTGCCGCTCGAGATCATCCTCCGGCACGCGCGCCAGCTGCGCACGCAAGTCGGCCGCGAGTTCGGCGCGCGATGGCGGCGCGAATAGCGTAGCGGCATTGAGCAGCTCGTCGAGCAGGGCCGGATAGCGCGCCAGCAGCTGCGCCATCCACGGACTGGCCGCGCAGAGGTCGATCAGACGCTTCAGCGCTTCCGGATTTTCGCTGAGCAGCACGAGATAAGCCGAGCGTTTCAGCGTCGCTTCGATCAGGGGAATGATGCGTACCAATGCCTGCTCGCCATTGTCATGCGCTGCACATTCGCGGACGAGAATTGGCAGCAGGCGATCCAGGCGCTCGCGGCCGGTGACGCTGAGCTGAACCAGTGCGCGACTGTCGCGCAAGGCCTGTATGGGCGATGGCCATTGCTCAGGCGCCGGTGCTACGGCTTCGTGCTGAGGCTCGCGCACATCAATCACATCGCGAAAGTATCGATGCACCTTGTCGCGTTCAACGGCCAATGCCGCGGCATAGGCCGGCCAGTCGGCAAAACCCATGGCCTCGGCCAGGCGCTGGCGATCGGCAGCATCCACCGGCAGCATTTGCGTTTGCTGATCGTGCAGGGCCTGAATGCGATGTTCGCTGTCGCGCAGAAAGTGGTAGGCCTGCGTCAGCTCTTCCACAGCGATGGCCGGCAGCAAGCCTCGCTCGGCCAGCATCGGCAGGACCTTGAGCAGCTGTCGCTCCTGCAAGGCCGTATCCACACCGCCGCGAATGAGCTGGAACGCCTGCGCAATGAACTCGACCTCGCGGATGCCACCCCGGCCGAGCTTGATGTTGTCCTCACGATCCAGCCGACGCACTTCGCGCTCGATCATCGCCTTCATTTCGCGCAACGACTCGAACACACCGAAATCGATGTAGCGACGAAACACGAACGGTCGCAGCGCTCGCATCAGCAGCTCGCCATGCTGGCGGTCGCCGGCACAGATGCGCGCCTTGATCAGGGCATAGCGCTCCCATTCGCGGCCGTGGCGCTCGTAATAAGTCTCCATGGCATCAACGCTCATAGCCAGCGCCGAGCCATCGCCCCAAGGTCGCAAACGCATGTCCACACGAAATACGAAGCCATCCGCGGTAACCGGATCGAGCAGCTGGATGATGCGCTGGCCGACCTTGACGAAGAACTCCTGATTGCTGATGGCGCGACGACCATTCGTCTCGCCGTCTTCGGCATAAGTGAACATGAGATCGATGTCGGAGGAAAGATTCAGCTCATGCGCGCCAAGCTTGCCCATGCCGATGATGATCATCTGCTGCGACTGGCCAGAGTCCTCGCCAATCGGCTCGCCATGCAGCAGGGCTACATCGGCATGAGCCTGAGCCAAAGCGACTTCGAGCACCGCATCGGCAAATTCGGACAACTCGCGGGTCAGCTCCGGCAGTGTGCAGAGCCGCTGCAGGTCACGCGAAATGAAGCGCATCTGCTCACGCGTACGGAGCTGGCGTAAAGCGGCCTGCCAGGCTGGATCCACGCCACGCGCCAGTTCGGTCAACGGGCGCTCGGAAGCTGTTGGCAGGCCTGCCACGGCCTGCTGCACTCGCAGCAACCACACCTCTTCTACGCTGTGTGCAGCGGCGATCTCCACGCCACGCTGCAAGCGTTCCTGTAACCACGGAGACCACTGCTCCGGGCGAACTGCCTCTTTCGTCATATCGTGCCCCAGGACAAGGCACCGATCATGCCAGCCCGGTCGCCAAAAACAAAAGGCCCGCTCTTGCGAGCAGGCCTTTTATTCACGCAGCGACCTTTTCAGGCCACCTTGTGCAACAACTTACACCGAGTAGTACAGATCGAATTCGATCGGCGATACGAAGGTGCTGACGCGACGCGCTTCTTCGGTCTTCAGATCGATGTAGGCGTCCAGCATTTCCTTGGTGAACACGCCACCCTTGGTCAGGAACTCGTGGTCGGCCTTGAGGGCGTCCAGAGCCATTTCCAGGTTGTGAGCCACGGTCGGGATCTTCGCTTCTTCTTCCGGCGGCAGGTCGTACAGGTTCTTGTCTGCAGCGGCGCCCGGGTGGATCTTGTTCTGGATGCCGTCGAGGCCAGCCATCAGCAGTGCTGCGAAACACAGGTACGGGTTGGCAGCCGGATCCGGGAAACGCGCTTCGATACGACGACCCTTAGGGCTGGCGACATACGGAATACGGATCGAGGCCGAACGGTTACGGGCCGAGTAGGCCAGCATGATCGGGGCTTCGTAGTGCGGAACCAGACGCTTGTAGGAGTTGGTAGCCGGATTGGTGATGGCGTTCAGTGCGCGAGCGTGCTTGATGACGCCGCCAATGAAGAACAGAGCCATTTCCGACAGGCCGGCATAATCGTCGCCAGCAAACAGGTTCTTGCCATCTTTGGCGATGGACATGTGCACATGCATACCGGAACCGTTGTCACCAACGATGGGCTTCGGCATGAAAGTGGCGGTCTTGCCGAACGCGTGAGCAACATTGTGCACGGCGTACTTCAGGACTTGAACTTCGTCAGCCTTGCGTACCAGCGTGTTGAAGGTCACGCCGATTTCGGACTGGCAGGAAGCCACTTCGTGATGTTGCACTTCGACCTTGCCAACACCCAGCATGGCTTCGATGGCTGTACACATGGCCGAACGCAGATCCTGAGCAGAATCGATCGGCGGAACCGGGAAGTAGCCGCCCTTGACGCGCGGACGGTGACCGGTGTTGCCACCTTCGTAATCGTTGTTGGTCGACCAGGCGGCTTCTTCGGCGATCATCTTGTGCGACGAGCCAGCCATGTTGATGTCCCACTTCACTTCGTCGAACACGAAGAATTCCGGCTCCGGGCCGAAGAAAGCGGTGTCACCGATACCGGTGGACTTCAGGTAGGCTTCAGCGCGCTTGGCGATGGAGCGCGGGTCACGCTCGTAACCTTCCATGGTGGACGGCTCGATGACGTCACAGGTGACGACAACGGTGGACTCTTCGAAGAACGGGTCCATGAAGGCGGTTTCGGCATCCGGCAGCAGGATCATGTCGGACGCTTCGATGCCCTTCCAGCCAGTGATCGACGAGCCGTCGAACATCTTGCCGTTGACGAAGGTGTCTTCATCGATGGTGTGCGACGGGTAGGAAACATGCTGTTCCTTGCCCTTGGTATCGGTAAAACGGAAATCGACCCACTTGGCTTCGTTTTCCTTGATCAGTTTCAGGACCTTGTTCGACATGGTTAGCTCCTCCACAGAGCAATGCACAGACTTTTGATGAATTCGTCGGGACACTCGGGCCGTTGCCCGTTAAAAACGGGAGCACATGCCAGTATCACTGGACGGTTTTAGCAAATTGCGTGCCACGACACCAGCACACAAGATTGCGCCAACTCGGTGCATATTAGCGTCAGAAATCACCATAACGGTGCTTTTACGCCAACATTGCGCCAACTTGGTGCGCACTTAATACAAGCGGGGGGTGGCGGGCAAGCTGCTTGACCGGCGCGAGAGCATACCATTGATTGAGTCTGTGCTGCAGACCCCGTAGTCTACGGGCATCGCCCCAACCCTTCTCGAACAGGATTTTCCGGCATGACGGACTGTATTTTCTGCAAGATCGCCCACCATGAAGTGAACTCGCGCATCGTCTTTGAAAATGAACGCATCGTGGCCTTCCATGATCTGTTTCCGGCGGCCCCGACGCATCTGCTGATTATCCCCAAGCAGCACTTCACCACGCTCAATGATGTGCCCGCGAGCGAGGCCGCGCTGCTGGGCGAGCTCATCACCACCGCGACCGCGCTGGCGAAGGAACACAACCTTGCTGACGATGGCTATCGCGTAGTGATGAATTGCAATCAGGATGGCGGCCAGAGCGTGCATCACATCCATCTGCATCTGCTCGCCGGGCGCCGCCTGAGCTGGCCGCCGGGCTGAGCTGGCATTTCGGTTGAATTGGCCTTCCGGGAGATTTGAATGGGACGCCGCTATAGTTTCTTTGACCGCCTGATTGGCGAGGCCGACAAGGTCTTGCGCACCCTCGCCCACGATGCCGTGACCGCAACACGGCCATCGCCGGCTGCTGCCCTGCCGGAAGCCGGCCTGAGCGAGGAAGAGCAGCGTCAGATCAGCGGCTTCATGCGCATCAATCATACCGGCGAGGTCTGCGCGCAGGCGCTGTATCACGGCCAGGCACTGACCGCTCGACTGCCAGCTGTGCGCCAGGACATGGAGCATGCCGCGCAGGAAGAGGTCGACCATCTGGCCTGGTGCCAGCAACGGCTGGATGAGCTGGGAGCATCGCCCAGTGTGCTCAACCCGCTGTTCTATGCAGCGTCATTCAGCATTGGCGCATTGGCGGGAATAGCGGGCGACAAATGGAGCCTGGGCTTTGTCGCGGAAACCGAACGGCAGGTCTGCGAGCATTTGCAGGGGCATCTCACGCGCTTGCCGCTGAACGATCTGCGCACGCGCGCCGTGCTGGCGCAGATGCATAGTGATGAAGCCGAGCATCGCGACATGGCTTTGCGCGCCGGCGCGGCGACATTGCCGGAGCCGGTGCAGAAAGCCATGCAGGCGATGTCGATGGTGATGACGGGAACGACTTACTACCTTTAGGCGGCAATCATCTCGTAGCTGTGCGTGATCACCACGCCGGCGGCCTGCAGCATGATGGAGGCCGAGCAGTATTTCTCGGCCGACAGCTCCACCGCCCGCTTGACCTGCGCCTCCTTCAAATCCGTGCCGGTGACGATGAAGTGCACATGGATTTTCGTGAACACAGCCGGCACAGCATCGGCCCGTTCGGCCTGCAACACGGCCTCGCAATTCGTGACTTGCTGGCGCGACTTTTTCAGGATGGTCATGACATCAAAGCTGGTGCAACCGCCCATGCCCATCAGCATCATCTCCATGGGGCGGGCACCGAGGTTACGCCCACCGAGATCGGGCGGGCCATCCATGATGACTTCGTGACCGGTGCCGGATTTGGCCTTGAAACTGACATCGCCATTCCAGGTAATTCGTGCTTCCACAGAGCAATCCTCTCAAATCATCAGAAAAACAATTCGGCCAATTTCTCGCCGGGCTCCGGCGCACGCATGAACGCCTCGCCCACGAGGAAGCCGTGCACGGCGTGATCGCGCATGCGTGCCACATCGTCGCGCGTGAAAATACCGCTTTCGGTGATAACCGTGCGGTCTTTCGGGATGTCACTGAGCAAGTCGAGCGTGGCCTGCAGGCTGACTTCAAAGGTGTGCAGATTGCGGTTGTTGATGCCGACCAGCGGGCTGTTCAGCGGTAACGAGCGCAGCAGCTCGGCGCGATCATGCACTTCAATCAGCACATCAAGACCTTGCTCGATGGCGCAGGCGTTGAGCTCCTGCAACTGCGCATCCGACAACGCTGCAACGATCAGCAGCACGCAGTCGGCACCCAGCGCCCGCGCTTCGATGACCTGATACGGGTCGCAGAGAAAGTCCTTGCGAATCACCGGCA
>CALEYY010000351.1 GCA_937928295.1 uncultured Moraxellaceae bacterium | reverse complement strand
CGCGGCCGGTATCACGGTCGAAACAGGGTTGCTGCAGGCTCAGGCCACGGCGCTGAATGTCGGCTTTTTGCGCCGCATCACCGGTGGTCTGCCCTGGCTGCGCATGAAGACGGCGAGCAGTCTCGATGGCCGCACTGCGATGGCATCGGGCGAGTCGCAATGGATTACCGGTGCCGCTGCGCGAGCGGATGTCCAATGCTGGCGGGCGCGCAGCAGTGCCATCATCACCGGGATAGGCTCGGTGCTGGCGGATGATTCGCGGCTGAGCGTGCGTTTGCCGGCGGACGCTCATCCGCGCGAGGATCAGGCCGCGCGCCAACCGCTGCGGGTGGTACTGGACTCGAACTTGCGCTTGCCTGCGCAGGCGCAGATGCTGAAAGAGCCGGGCGAGACGCTGGTGCTGACACGCGCCGACAGCCTCAGCGCTGGCGGTCAGCGCGTGCAGCTGTTGCAACGGGCCGGCGCGGAAGTGAAGGCCGTGGCCACCGGCGCGCATGGTCGCCTGTGCCCGCGTGCGGTGATGCGCGAACTGGCGCGGCGGCAATGCAATGAAGTGCTGCTGGAGGCGGGGGCCATGCTCAATGCGGCGTTCCTGCAAGCCGGCGTGGTGGATGAATGGCTGTTGTATCAGGCGCCGACCATGCTCGGCTCATCGGCGCGGCCCCTGATTGACTGGCCGCTGGCGCAGATGGCGCAACAGCAGCGCTGGCAGCTACAAGACTGTCGCCAAATTGGCGATGATATGCGCATGACCTTGATTCCGGTCGTTGCAGAAGCGGGCGCGTCACAGGCCAGCTCGTCACAGAAAGGGGAGTAGGGCATGTTCACCGGCATTATTGAAGCCATCGGTACGGTGCGTCGCCTTGAGCCACGAGGCGGCGACCTGCGCCTGACCGTCGCCACCGGCAAGCTCGATCTGCGCGATGTCAAACTCGGCGATTCGATCGCCACCAACGGCGTCTGCCTGACCGTGGTCGAGCAGGGCAGTGACTATTATGTGGCCGATGTGTCTGGCGAAACCGTGCGGCGCTCGACGCTGGCGAGCTTCCGGGTCGGCCAGCGCGTGAATCTGGAAAAGGCGCTGACGCCGACCACCCGCCTGGGCGGCCATCTGGTCAGCGGCCATGTCGACGGCATCGGCGAAGTCATCTCCATGCAGCCCGATGCGCGCTCGATCCGCTATCGCGTGAAGGCGCCGGACGAGCTGGCGAAATACATCGCCGAGAAGGGCTCGATCACCACCGACGGCATCAGCCTGACCGTGAACGCGATTGACGGTGCCATCTTCGACCTCAACATCGTGCCGCACACGGTGGGCGAAACCAATATTGCCGATTGGGCGCCGGGCGTGCGTCTGAATCTGGAAGTCGATATCCTCGCGCGCTATCTGGAGCGTTTGCTGCTGGGCGACCGTGCGGCGCAGTCGCAAGCGGCATCAGCGGGCGGCATCACCTTGTCGTTTCTCGCGGAGAATGGCTATGGGCATGGATAAACGGGGCATGATTCGGCAGAGCATCGCTAAGCGAATTCTGTTTCTGCTCGCCTTTGGCCTCGGGATGGCCAATGTGAGCTGGGCCGCCAAAGACTTTGCCGGCGAGCGCGAAGAGCGCTTCATGCGCGCCTGCCTCAGCGATGCCACGGTCGCCGCCGGTCAGCGTCAGGCCTTGTGCTCCTGCGTGCGTGACGCCTTTGCATATGGCGGCCAGACCACTTACGGCCTGACCGATGTGCTGACGCTGGAAGCCCGCGAGTGGGAAGCGCCGGATCGTCGCCTGCCGCGCAATAGCCTGGGTCAGGAGGTTCGCCTCATCCGCCAGAGCTGTTTGAATACCTTGAGTCCAGCCCGCCCGGTGGCGCGCTGATTTCACCTTGATGCACCTTGCAGAGTAGTGATTGGCATGAAATTGAATAGCGTTGAAGAACTGATTGCAGACATCCGCGCCGGCAAAATGGTGGTGCTGATGGACGACGAAGATCGCGAAAACGAAGGCGACATCGTGATGGCCGCCGAGCATTGTCGCGCCGAAGACATCAACTTCATGGCCCGCCACGCTCGTGGTCTGATCTGCATGCCGATGACGCGCGAGCGTTGCCAGCAGCTCGATCTGCCATTGATGGTGCAGGCCAATAATTCCGGTTACGGCACCAAGTTCACCGTTTCCATTGAAGCCGCGACCGGTGTCACCACCGGCATCTCCGCCGCCGATCGCGCGCGTACCGTGCAGGTCGCGGCGATGCGCGAGGCCAAGGCCAGCGATATCGTGCAGCCCGGCCACATCTTCCCGCTCATGGCCGAGCCGGGCGGCGTTCTGCATCGCGCCGGTCACACCGAAGCCGCCTGCGATCTGCCGCGTCTGGCCGGTCTGGAGCCAGCGGGTGTGATCTGCGAAATCATGAATGACGACGGCACCATGGCGCGTCGCCCGGATCTGGAAAAATTCGCCGAGCTGCACGGCCTGAAGATCGGCACCATCGCCGACCTGATCCACTATCGCGTGGTGAATGAAAAGACCGTTAACTGCGAGTCGCGCAAGATCCTGCCGACCGAGTTCGGTGACCTGCAGCTGCGTGTTTACCGCGAAGCCGGCAATGACGGCGTGCATGTGGCGCTGGTCAAGGGCGAGCTTGCGCCGGGCGTGGTGCCGACGGTGCGTGTGCATGCGCTGAACCCGCTGCGTGACCTGCTGCATGCGCGCTACAAGGGCCGTCTGGGCTGGAACCTGCAGAAGAGTCTGCAGGCCATCAGCAGTGCCGAAGCCGGCGTGCTGGTGCTGCTCGGCCAGGACTACAAGGCGCAGGCCATCGTGGAGCATATCGAAGACTTTTTCGCGCCGAATGCGCGTGCCGCCGAAACCGCCGGCATGTATCGCACCATCGGTGTCGGTTCGCAGATTCTGCGCGATCTCGGCGTGACGCAGATGCGTCTGCTCAGCTCGCCGCTGAAATTTAATGCGCTCTCCGGCTTCGGCCTCGAGATCGTCGAATACATCACCACCGAATAACGCCATTACCTATAGTTAGTTTGAGGATATTCAGATGAGCCAGATCAAGACCATTGAAGGCACTTTCCAGAACGCCGATGCCCGCTACGCGATTGCCGTCGGCCGCTTCAACAGCTTCGTCGTGGAGTCGCTGCTGTCCGGCGCGCTCGATGCCCTGAAGCGTCACGGCGTCAGCGACAGCAATGTCACCATCATTCGTGTGCCGGGTGCTTGGGAGCTGCCGCTGGTGGCCAAGAAGCTGGTTGCTACCGGCAACTACGATGCCATCATCGCGCTCGGTGCCGTGATTCGTGGCGGCACGCCGCACTTCGATTTCGTCGCCGGCGAATGCGCCAAGGGCCTCGGCGTCGTCTCGCTGGATTCCGGCATGCCGGTCAGCTTCGGCGTGCTCACCGTGGACAGCATCGAGCAGGCCATCGAGCGCTCCGGTACCAAGGCTGGCAACAAGGGCGCTGATGCTGCCATGGTCGCCATCGAGATGATCTCCGTGCTCAAGGCAGTAGGTTGAGTCGTGACCCAAGCTAACGGTTTGAACCCCTCGGCGCGTCGCAAGGCGCGCCGGTTTGCCTTGCAGGGGCTGTACGAGTGGCAGCTGTCGGGCAACCCGTCGTATGAAATCGAGGCGCGCTATCGTGTCGAGAATGCCATGCACAAGGTTGACCTCGACTACTTCCACGAGCTGCTGTCGCGCATTCCCACGCTGACGGATGCGCTGGATGCCCTGTTCGAGCCCTTCCTCGATCGCGCCTTCGAATCGCTCGATCCGGTCGAGCTGGCGACGCTGCGCATCGGCACTTACGAGCTCAAGCATCGCTTGGATGTGCCGTATCGCGTGGTCATCAACGAAGGTATCGAGCTCGCCAAGACCTTTGGCGCGACGGAATCGCACAAGTACATCAATGGCGTGCTCGACCAGCTCGCCGTCACGCTGCGGCCGCACGAGCGCGACTGAGCGTTCGGGCGCGGCAGTACCGGCATTGCTGCACTGCCGACCCTGTACTGAAGGCGGTTTAGCCGCCGGGAGCACGATATGGCGCTGGATGAGTTTGGTCTGATCCGGCGCTACTTCACCCGTGCCGACCACCCGCTGCCAGCCGGCGTACGCCTTGGTATTGGCGACGATGCCGCGCTGCTCGACCTGCCGCCCGGCGAATCGCTGGCGGTGACCACCGACACGCTGGTCGCCGGCCGCCACTTCCCCCACGATGCCCTGCCGTTCGACATCGGCTGGAAAGCGCTGGCCGTCAATCTTTCTGACCTTGCCGCCATGGGCGCAACGCCTGTGGGCGTGACGCTGGCCGTCACCTTGCCATCTGCCGATGACGCCTGGTTGGCGGCCTTCGCCGAAGGCTTCTTTGCGCTGGCTGATGCTCACGGCGTGCCGCTGATTGGCGGCGACACCACGCGCGGTCCGCTGAGCATCACCGTCACCGCGCTCGGCAGCGTACCTTTCAAGCAAGCGTCGCGTCGCGATGGCGCACAGCCCGGCGACCTGATCTATGTCAGCGGCACGCTCGGCGATGGCGGTCTCGGCCTCGCGCTGGCGCAGGGCCGACTGCACGATGTCCATCTGCCGCCGCTGCACCAAGCCCATGCGCTGACGCGCCTGCATCGTCCGACGCCGCGTCTGGCGTTGGGGCTGGCATTGCGTGGCATCGCCAGTGCCGCGATGGATGTGTCGGATGGGCTGGTGCAGGATCTCGGGCATCTGCTCAAGGCATCCGGCCGCGCGAAGCCGCTGGGCGCGACGCTGACGCTGGAGCGGCTGCCGCTGTCGCCGGGCATGCAGTATCTGGCGGGTGAGGGCGATGCGTTGCAGCGGCAGGTGCTGGATTGGGCACTGGCCGCGGGGGATGACTACGAGTTGCTGTTTACGCTGTCAGTTGCGCGACAGGCGCAGGTTGAGGCGCTGGCACAGACGCTGG
Source organism: uncultured Moraxellaceae bacterium (assembly GCA_937928295.1). Lineage (GTDB taxonomy): Bacteria > Pseudomonadota > Gammaproteobacteria > Pseudomonadales > Moraxellaceae > Perlucidibaca. The sequence continues at coordinate 8,396 of CALEYY010000351.1, read as the reverse complement.
AGTTGCCGCTGACGCAGATTGGGGTGGTGAGTGCGTCACCAGATGTATGTCTGAGCTGGCGAGCAGCACCGTATCGGCATGACGAGCTTTCCGGCTATCGACATTTCTAATATCGGATCAGCGCCTCTCCCTCACTCATCCTTCAACGAACACTCAGCCGCACCCGGATTCTTCGTGCAGCGCACACGCTTGAGCAGACTCATCATGCGCGGGTCGTAGTCGCCCTCGGCGGTCATCTGGATACGCGCCTGACGCATCATTTCCACATATTTGATCTTTTCGTTGGGCGGCAAGTCCAGCCAGTATTTCTCCGGGATGCCTTTCTCTTCGCGATCCACAAAGGCATAGGCCTTGCCGATCTGGCTGTAGACAAATTCACGCAATTTCTGGCCTACATCCGGCGGGAATTGGTCGTGGCGAATGATCAGTGCTGCGCTCAGCATGATCAGCGGGAAGCGGTAGATGGCGCCTTTTTCGCCCAGCCCGCGATAAATCTCCAGCGGCTTGAAGGCCAGTGCCGGCGCAGCAATGATATCGACCTGGCCGTTGTTGAATTTGCCGACAAAGTTGATCACATCCGAGGCCACCGGCTGCGCGCCCATGCGTTGCACCATCTTGGCCTGTGATTTATCCCATTCCATGACGGCGACCTTTTTGCCGGCGGCCTTTTCGATGGAGTTGATGGCACGGTCGTTGACCATCACATATGCCGCGCCGAGCGGGATGTTGCCAACCACCTCAAACTGGCCGTTGCGCATGAGCGGGGCCATGCGCGGTGATGCCAATGTTTTCAGCACCATGTCCATGTGGGCGTTGTCCGGGATGCCGCCGACGGCATCGAGACTGCCGACAAACTTGTTGAATTGCTTGGCGCGCAGCGTGGTGATGGCGGCGGCGTCGCACTGGCCGGCCTTCAGGTCTTCGGCGGCTACGCGCTCGTCGGTATAGGCCTTGATGTCGGCATTTACGCCCCACTTCTTGGCTTCCAGCATGTAGTCCTTGGCATAGCCGACCGCAGGGCCGTTGGCACCGATGGGGTCAAAGATGCAGATCCTGACCTTCTTGCCTTCCATGGTTTTCAGGGCGGCGAGTTGCTCGTTATTGGGCGCGGGCAGGGCATGGGCCAGGCCGGTGAGCAGCAGGGCGCTCGGCAACATCATTTTCAGCGGCATGCGAATCATAGGGGGGACGCTCTTGTTGTTTTTAGGCGACCGGCGTTTGGTCATGGAAAAAGTGTTCGAGATGATCGAGAAAAACGGGCAGATGGGCAACCGGCAGGCGCTCGCCCAATGCTCTCAGCTGGCGGAACGCCAAACTTTTGATCATGTAGATGGCGCCATCCAGCGTCTTGTCTACGATGAGGTTGAAGCGCATCAGCCGCTTCGGCTCTTGAACGAAATCGACGAGCACGGCATCCACAATGCTGATCAGCACCTCGATGCCGGTGCGGACATCCTTCGATTCGCCGGAGCGCAGCGCGGCAATGGTCTGGCGAGCATGCGCGGCTAGCTTGGGCTCGATGCTCACCGCCAGAAATTCGCGCTGGGGCTGCCCGGCGACCAGCGGCTGAATCATCTCCAGATATTTTCCGGCCACCACCGTCATGCGTTCGTTAGACAAAAACCGGGTCAGCCAGCCGAGGTAGTGCTGCACCTTGCCCTGGATGTCTTCGACGACGCTCAGCGCATCCTGATACAGCACATGCTCAGGATGCGCCGCCGCCAGCTCGCGCAGCAGCTGCGCGAGAAAGGTATCGACCAGGGTATTGATGGCCAGCCCCAGCGTTTCGGCAGCGGGCACTGCCTGCGATTCGCGGCTGCCGGACTTCAGCTTCTGGTGAATCTCGCGTGTGCGCGCCGGGATCGCCGGCGCCAGCTCGCAACAGACATAGGGCAGGGTGATGCAGGGGAGAGTAGCGGTGCTCATCAGACCACCTCGGTTCGGTAGTGCTGCGCGTTGAACGAGCCCATCTGGTTCGCGTACTGCGTGGCAAAGCCCGGATACATGGTGGCGTTGAAGCCGTCTTCGGTGAGGTACCAGCTCTTGCAGCCGGAGTTCCAGTTGGTGCGCGCCAGGCGCTTCTGGATCGCGCGGTTGTACTGCGCCTGCACTTCCGGCTTCACATCAAGCAACCGCAGGTTCTGGTTGCGCAGTGTCTTGATGGTTTCCACGATGTAGCCGATCTGCGATTCCATGTAGACCAGCGCCGAGTTGTGGCCCGGCCCGGAGTTCGGCCCCAGAATGAACGACAGGTTGGGATAGCCGGAGACATTCACGCTCTTGTACGCCTGCGATCCGCGTGCCCATTCTTCGGCCAGCACGCGGCCCTGAATGCCACGAATAGTGAACGGCGTGCCGGCCTTGGCGACCTCGAAGCCGGTGGCAAACACAATGCAATCAACCTGATGCTCAATGCCCTCGGCAGTGCGAATGCCCTTGGGCGAAATGGTCGCGATGGGCCAGGTGATGAGCTTGCAGTTCGGCTTCTGCAGCGCCGGGTAATATTCGCTAGACATCAGCACGCGCTTGCAGCCGATGCGGAAATCCGGCGTGAGCTGGCGACGCAGCCAGGGGTCGCTGACCTGCTGCTTGAGGAAGGCGGCGCTGATGCGTTCGACCACCCGCGTCATCGGCGTGCTCCAGATGAAGCTGAAGGCCATCGACTCGTGGCCCCAGTACAGGGCTTTGCGCAGCAGGCTCTGCGTGGCCGGCACGGCGCGAAACAGAGCCTTGCTCCATTCCGGCGAGCGATAGTCCATGCGTGGCAGAACCCAGCCCGGCGTGCGCTGAAACACGGTGACTTTCTCGGCCACTTTCACCAGTTCGGGAACGATCTGGATGGCGCTGGCACCGGTGCCGATCACGGCGATGCGCTTGCCCTTGAGATCGTAATCATGATCCCAGCGCGCGCTGTGGATGCGCTTGCCTTCAAAGGTGTCGATGCCGGGAATCTTCGGCAGGCTAGGATTGGCGAGGCCGCCCGAGGCCATGACCAAGGAGCGGCCACGGAATTGTTCGCCGTCGTTGGTGGTTACCACCCAGTACCCTTCGATTTCATCGAAAGCGGCTTCGCTGACCGTGCGACCGAAGCGGATCAGCGGGCGCAGGTCATTGCTGTCCGCCAGATGGCGAGCGTAGTCGAGAATTTCGCTGCTGCCGGAGTAGGCACGCGACCAGTCCGGGTTCGGCGCAAATGAATACGAATACAGGTTGGACGGGATGTCGCAGGCGGCACCGGGGTAGGTGTTGTCACGCCAGGTGCCGCCGACCTCGTTGGCGCGCTCCAGCATGACGATGTCGCTGACGCCTTGCTGGCGCAGGCGGATGGCCGTGCCCAGACCACCGAAACCGGCTCCGATGATCAGCACTTCGCTGACCGCCACCGGCGTGGCAGCCTTTTTGGCTTTGCGCGGGCGCGCCGCCGGAATTTTCACTTCTGCGTTCATGATTCAGTACTCGTTCAAGACAGGTTTCAGGCGGCCGGCTTCCAGGTCAATTCCTTGACCCAGCTCGGAATCGGCGGCATCACGCGTGTCGGAATGAAATCGGTGGCGCGGACCAGGGCATCCACCGGAATGTGGTAGAGACGGTTCTGACGGTTGGTGACCCAGCCACCGTGACGGCTGATGACCTGATACCAAGGGTTGCGTCGGCCCTGTTCGGTGCGGCCGCCGATCTTGCGGAACTTGTTCATGGCGGCGTACAGGCTTTCTTCCTTCAGGCCCAGCGTCACGATGTTGTCGCGCATGCGGTTGAGCAGCGGCACATACGCCAGCACGCCGAGAATCAGGCGCGGGTCGGCCCAGGTGGCAACCATCTTCAGCGTGTTCTGATAGAGCTTGCCGTGGCCCTGCATTTCCAGCACATGGAAGCCGACGCCGAGGTGGCGCGACTCGTCATCGTTGATGTGCGCGAAGGCCTGATGGCAGACCGGGTCGTCCACGGTGTCGAGCAGGAACTTGCAGAGTGCGCCGTCGAGCGCGATTTCCAGCATGGGGATGACCGAGCCCAGCGCCTCAAGCGGCATGTCGTCGCTGTAGCGATCCAGCCATTCGATGACCAGTCGCAGGTTGATGTTCGGCTCCGGAATCTCGTCGCCGTCGAGCATGCCCCAGCGCTTCATCAGCGCCATTTCGGCATTGGCGTGGCGCTGCTCTTCGGCATGGAAGTAGGTGTAGATTTCCTTCAGCGTGTCGGTCGGGGCCTTCTTCGCCATGGCGGCAAACCCGCGCGCGCCCACATGCTCGATCCACATCAGGTCGGCCATGAAGGCTTTCAGCTTCGGCCATTGCTCTGCGGTGATCAGCTCGGCACCGGGAGCATCCCAGTCGATGTCGGCGAGCGCCCACTGGCTGCTCTTGATCTTGGCCAGCATGTTTTCCAGATTGATCGTTGCCATGATGTTGCTCCTGAAAAATTAAAGGCTGCTGCCGGCATAACGATTGATGAGGCCGGCACCACGCGCGTACAGCGCTGGGGCAAGGCGCTTGCTGCGCCAGATCATGCGCGCGTCGAATTGCGGCAATACATAGAGCTGGTTCTTGTCGAGGGCGTCGAGCGTGGTCTTGGCGACGCGCTCGGGGGCAAAGCCGATCAGATCCATGATCTTTTCGGCCAGTCGCGATGAGCCTTCGCTGATGCGGCCATCGCGCGCGATATTGGTTTTCACGAAGGTCGGGCACAGTGCCGTGACTGCGATGCCAGTGCCGGCCATCTCTGCCGACAAGGTTTCCGACAGCGCCAGCGCAGCGGCCTTGCTCACATTGTAGGCACCCATGCGCGGGGCGGCGGCGAAGCTGGCGGTGGAGCAGACATTGATGATGCCGCCGCGACCGAGCGTGCGCAGGCGTGGCGCAAACACATGGCAGCCGTGAATCACGCCCCAGAGGTTGATGCCCAGCGCCCACTGCCAGTCGGCCATCGGCATGTCGCCCACGAGCTGGCCGCCGGCACCGACGCCGGCGTTGTTGATGACCAGATCCACCGGGCCGCCCAGCCAAGCTTCGGCTTGATCGGCCAGCGCCTCCACCTCGGCGAGCTGGCTGACATCGCAGCGCAGGGCATGCGCCTGGCCGCCTTTGGCCGCGATCATGTCTACCGTCTCTTGCGCCGTGACCAGATTGATGTCGGCGCAGATCACACGGCCGCCACGGGCCGCCAGTTCCAGCGCAAAGGCGCGGCCAATACCGCTGCCGGCACCGGTAACGACCGCGCTGGCTTGGGTGGATGTCTTCTGCTTGGCCATGTGTTCACTCCTTCAATGTCGTTCAATAATGTGACAGTGAAGAATGTGACTTGTTGGTCGGCCTTGCGAAAGGCTATGCTCGGACAGGTTTTTGTCATTAGCAGACGAATTATGGCGGTTGCACTGCAGGCAGCGGAGGGCGTACTGGTCGCGCGTTATCTGCAATACATGCTGGATTTCATGCACAAGCGTGGCATTTCTGCGGCGCAGCTGTTGGACGGCAGTGGCTTGCAGGTCGAGGAGCTGAGCGCCCACCCGGAGTATCTGGTGTCGCTGCCGGCGTTCTTGCGCGCCCTGGAGAATTTGCACCGCCTGGATACTTCAGCGACCTTGTCGTTCGAGTTGGGCAACACGCTCAGCATCGGCAGCCACGGTTTTCTCGGCTATGCCGTGCAGGCCAGCCCGAATCTGGCCGAGGCGTTGCTGCTGGTGAACCGCTATGCCCTGACCCGCACGCAGCTACTGCAAATCAGCTTTGTCCCCGCTGGTGACAGCGTGACACTGGAGATCACCGACCAAGGTTTGCTCGGGCCATGGTTCCCCCATGTCATTGAAGCCATGCTGGGCTCGTTTCAGGCCATTGTCGGCGAGCTATTCACAGACTTCTCGTACGATGGCGTGAGTATGCAGTTCAGCTTTCCCGAAGCGCCGCAGCATGTGCTGCTACGGCTGCTCATGCCGGATCGCGTTCAATTCGACGCGGCGGTAACCCGCATTCAGTTCCCGATGGCCTTGCTGGCACGCACCTTCCCGCGCTCCGATGCCCAGCTTGCCGCCCTCGCTGCCGCGCGCTGCGCCGAAGAGTTGCAGCGCGCCGAAGCCCGAGCCGATTTTCTGACCCGCTTGCGACGGCTGGCGCAGCAGCATCTCGCCGAGGCCAATGCGCAGGAGCAAGTGGCGGTGAGCCTGAACATGACGCCGCGCACCTTGCACCGGCGCTTGCAGCAGGAAGGCCTGAGCTTCAAGCAGCTGCTCGACGACATGCGTCGCCAGAGCGCCTTGAGCCTGCTGCGCCACGAGCGCATGGCCATCGGCAATATTGCTCAGCAGCTCGGCTACAAGGATCAGGCCAATTTCGTGCGTGCCTTCAAGCGCTGGACGGGCAGCACGCCGAGTCAGTTCAGGAAAGGCTGATGTGTCGGTTATGCTGTGCTCAATTATTCGCGAATCTCGGAGTTCAACATGTCTGACAACCTGCCGCTGTCGCAGCTGCCGAAACTGCCCTGGTGGCTGGCCTTGCCGGCCTTCGGCCTCGGCTCCGGCTACAGCCCGAAAGCACCGGGCACGATGGGTTCGCTGGTGGCGCTGGTGCTGTTCGCCGGCCTCGCGACCTTGCCGTTGCCGGCCTACCTGATCGTGATTCTGGTCAGCACGGTCGCCGGCATTGCTATTTGCGACGCCGCCGCCACGCGCATGGGCGTGCATGACCACTCCGGCATCGTCTGGGATGAGTTCGTCGGCCAGTGGATCGCGTTGCTGCCGCTGGTGCCGGTGGCGGTCTGGGACACACGCACGCTGCTGTCGGTCGCGGCCGGCTTTGCGCTGTTCCGTCTCTTCGACATCTGGAAGCCGTGGCCGGTGCGCTGGGCGGATCGCCATGTTGAAGGCGGTTTCGGCATCATGCTCGACGACCTCATTGCCGGCGTCATGGCCGCGCTGGTGCTGGCGCTGTTGCTCCGTCTCTGAACAGGGCCTCTGAGACAGCGCTGATACAAGCCGCGCTGGCGTCGTACCGCTGGGCGGCATCAGTTGCTACAATCGCGGCCCTTGATGATTTCCGGAGCTAGCCCGGTGGCCTTTGTTTTTGTTGCCTCCTCCCGTTTGCCCACGCGTCATGGCGAATTCAGCATTCACGCCTTTGAAGATGTCGAGACCGGCAAAGAGCATGTCGCCCTGAGCATGGGTGACCTTGCCAACGGTCAGCCGGCACTGGCACGACTGCACTCCGAATGCCTCACCGGAGATGGTTTTGGCAGCCTGCGCTGCGACTGCGGCCCGCAGCTGGAAGCTGCCATGCGTCAGGTGGCCGAGGCTGGTCACGGCGTGATTTTGTACCTGCGTCAGGAAGGTCGTGGCATTGGCCTGGTCAACAAGATCCGCGCTTACGCCTTGCAGGATGCCGGTGCCGATACCGTCGAGGCCAACGAGCAGCTGGGCTTTGGTGCCGACCTGCGTGAGTACGCCATGTGCGGCGACATGCTGCGTCACCTCGGCGTCACGCAGGTACGGCTGATGACCAACAATCCGAAGAAGGTCGCTGCGGTAGAGGCCAATGGCGTGGAAGTGGTGGAGCGTGTGCCGCTGATTTCCGGCCTGAACCCGCACAACGAAGGCTATATGCAGACCAAGACCGACAAGATGGGGCATTTGTTGCCGGATGAGTCGGCCTGAAAGCTGATTCGGCCGGGCTTGTGTCAGCCCAGCCGAGCCCGAATCGACGCCACGATTCCAGCAGCATCCAGCCCGCAATCCGCGAGCATTTCTGCCGGGCTGCCATGCTCGATGTAGGCGTCGCGGATGCCGAGCAGCAGCATGGCATTGCGCAGACCTTCTTGATGCAGAAACTCACTCACGGCCGAGCCCGCGCCGCCCGCCACCGCATGCTCTTCCACCGTCACCAGCAGCTCGTGCGACGCCGCCAGCTCGCGAATCAGCGCGGCATCCAGCGGTTTCACCCAGCGCATGTCCACCACAGTGGCATTTACGCTTGTATCAAGAGCGCCTTGTTCTGACAGCTGTTCAGCTGCGCGCAGGGCATCCTGCAAACGCGCACCAAAATTGAGGATGGCGACGCGCTCACCTTGGCGACGAATCACGCCACGACCGATCGGCAGCTGCACCGGCTGGCGCTCGATGATGCTGCCGGGGCCGGTGCCGCGCGGGTAGCGCACGGCGGCCGGGCCGGGATGCTGCCAGCAGGTTTCCAGCAGCTGGCGGCATTCGTTCTCGTCGCTGGGCGCGGCGATGATGAGGTTGGGCAGGCAGCGCATGAAGGCCAGGTCGTAGGCGCCGGCATGGGTCGGGCCGTCTTCGCCGACGAGGCCGGCGCGGTCGATGCCGAAGGTGACATCGAGATTCTGCAGCGTGACATCGTGAATGAGCTGGTCGTAGCCGCGCTGCAGGAAGGTCGAGTAGATCGCCACCACCGGCT
>CALEYY010000350.1 GCA_937928295.1 uncultured Moraxellaceae bacterium | reverse complement strand
GCCAGCCAGACGCATCAGGCCGATACCCAGCAGCCGCTGGCCGCCGATCAGTACTACCAGTTCTACCCCGAGCAAGGCTGGCTGCCGGCGCGTGCCGGGCAATCGGGCGCTTGTCTGGGCGGCGATATCGTTGCCGTCGCGGAAGACAATCTGGATACGCCGGATCGGCGGCGGCTGGCAAAGTGGTTGTACCGACTGGCGCTAGAGCCTTTGCTGGCCGGCAAGCCGCTGAAGAGTCGTGATTTGTTTGCCGCCATGGTCAAGCCGCTGGCAAGTGCGGATGAATCAACTCAAGAATCTGTGCAGGAGCGTTCAACATGAACCCGTTATACCTGGGCGTAAATATCGACCACATCGCCACGCTTCGCCAAGCCCGTGGCACGCGCTACCCTGAGCCGGTGCATGCGGCGCTGATCGCCGAAGAGCATGGCGCCGATGGCATCACCGTGCATCCGCGCGAGGATGGCCGGCATATCCAGAAACGCGATGTACGCCTGCTGGCCGAGGTGTTGCAGACGCGCATGAACCTGGAGATGGCCGTCACCGAAGACATGCTGGCTTTCGCCGAAATCATCCGCCCGAAACATGTGTGCCTAGTGCCGGAGAAGCGCGAAGAGCTGACCACCGAGGGCGGGCTGGATGTGATCGGCGGCTTTGCCCGCATCCAAGCCGCTTGCCAACGGCTGGGTCGTCAGGGCATGGATGTTTCCTTGTTCATTGACCCTGAACCGGCGCAAATCGATGCCGCCATTCGTGCCGGCGCACCGACGATCGAGCTGCATACCGGCGCTTACGCCGATGCCGAAGATCCGGCCGAGATCGAGCGCGAGTTTCAGCGCATTCGCTTGGCCGCCGAATATGCGCACGGCAAGCTCGTGGTCAACGCCGGTCATGGTTTGAATTATCACAACACGGCTCGCATTGCCGCCTTGCCGCAGTTTCACGAACTCAATATTGGCCATGCACTGATTGCGCGGGCGCTGTTCAGCGGTTTGGCCACGGCGGTGCGCGATATGAAAGATTTGATGCAGGAGGCGCGACACCGCTGATGAACGACGAGCAATTCGAGGCATTCATTGCCGACTGCGCGCAAGCGCTGCAAGCCAAGCAGGCACTGCTACAAAGTCAGTTCGGTCTGGATCGTTTCAGTCGCTGGCAGCTGGAACAGGATTCGTCGGTGCTGTGTTTCATGGCACAGGATGGTCGTGAGCAGTTGCGTTTCCGGGTCACGCCCATCGGCACCTATGCGAGCGCACAGGAAACCTGGAAGTGGGCCTGGGCCAACAGCAAGCTGCCGCAAGCCACTCGCGAGCGTGCCGAGCGTGTGAAGGTGCTGCGCGAGCGAACGGATTACGACTGCTTTGCCGATGCCGAAGCGTTCACGGCCGATGACACCATGGCCTGGGAACTAGCCGCTGCTGCTGTCGAGTCACTGGGTGCACTGGGCTGCTATCGAGCGCCCAATCGCGACACTTGGCTGTTTCTAGCACTGGAAGAGGCGTTGCTGTAACGCCGCTTCCAGTGTTCAGTGCTTAGTTTTTCAGCTCGATGCTGCCGCTGACATTGACGGAAATTCGGCTGTCGCCACCGGCCATTTCTGCTGCTGGTGCGGCATCAGCCATTTTCATCATCATGACCATGGGCGGGCGAGGGTAGCCACCACCGCCACCGCTGCTGCCCAGATTCATCTGCACCAGGCTGTAGCTCTTTGCGCCCCAAGCCATCCGGACGGCATCTGCTTTCTCGCGGAAGGCGGCAATGGCCTCAGTCGTCAGTTTCTTCTCAGCCGCCAGACGCGTTTCTTCCGACACGACAAAGTTCAGACCTTGCAGCTGCAGCTTGTCTTGCAGCTGGCTGAGCAGTTCGCCGGCCGCCTTGAAGTCTTTTGACTCCAGTGTCAGCTCGGCGCGTCCGCGCCAGCTTTCCAGCTTCTGCTTGTCGTTGTAGACCGGCCAGCTTTGCTGATTGCCTGAGGCGAGCTTGACGGTACTGAAGCCACGCCCTTTGGCCAGGCCTTCATTCATGGCTTGTGTCAGTGCCCGCGCGAGCTGGCCCGGATTGCGGTCAGACAGTTCGATGCTCAATGTGGCACGCATGAGATCGTTGGGCATGACCTGGCTGACTTCACTCTGGAAGTCGATGCGGTTGCGCGGGCCATCGGATTCGTGAGCGTGTGCCATGGCTGCACCGGTGAGCAGAACGCTGGCAAGCAATAACGGCTGTAAGGGGAAACGAGTCATGGAATTCTCTCTTTGCATCGCAAGTTAGTCTGTGCGCAGGCACAGTGGCCTCGTAGAATACGCTCCAACATCTGGGAGGATGACATGAGCAACACAA
>CALEYY010000349.1 GCA_937928295.1 uncultured Moraxellaceae bacterium | reverse complement strand
GGACAACGCCGAGCACGGCGGCATCGCCCACGATCAGCGCAATGTTGACGCTGAATTCGCCGTTGCGGGCGATGAATTCCTTGGTGCCATCGAGCGGATCAACCAGCCAGCAGGCAGGCCAATCGCGGCGGCCAGCAAGCTCGGCCTCTGCAGACTCTTCGGACAGAACGGGCAATGCATTCCAAGGCGCAGCCACTCCCGCCAGATCCACGACAATGCGCTGATGCGCGGCCAAATCAGCCGCCGTCAGCGGTGATTCGTCAGCTTTGGTTTGTACCGCCCAGCGCCTGGAATCGGCATAGATCGCCATGATCTCGCGACCGGCCGCCTCGGCCACAGCCAGCACCTCGTGCATCAGACCCAAGTCTGCGTTTGTCATGCTACAAGCTCCGTTATTCTGTCGCAGGCTATGGCGGCTTTGGCATACTGTGGTTAGGCCTTACAGGATAGCGCGAATGATAGATTGGTCTCGCATCGATACGGTCATCCTAGACATGGATGGCACCGTGCTCGATCTGCATTTCGACAACCGTTTCTGGATGCAGCATCTGCCAGCAGTTTATGCGGACAGGCGCGGCCTGCCGCGTGAGCAGGGTCTGAGCGATCTGCTCGCGCAATTCTCCGCGCACCAGGGCTCGCTGAACTGGTACTGCACCGACTTCTGGAGCGAGAAAGTCGGCTTCGATGTCGCGGCACTGAAGACCGACCTCAAGCATCTGATTCGCGAACGCGCCGATGCCTTCAGCTTTCTCGCCGCCGTCAAGGCGAGCGGCCGTTCACTGTGGCTGGCAACCAACGCCCATCGCGCGAGTCTCGAAATCAAGCTCGCCGAGATCGCCTTCGGCCACTACTTTGATGTCATGGTCAGCTCCCATGACTACGGCGCACCGAAAGAGGATCAGCACTTCTGGCAGACCCTGCAGGCCGCGCATCCCTTCGATCCGGCACGCGCCCTGTTTGTCGATGACAGCGAATCGGTACTCGATAGCGCCGTACGCTACGGCATCGGCCAGGTCGTGTGCGTGAGCACGCCAGATAGTGAGAAGCCCATACGCAGCGGCTTGCGCCACCCTGCGATTGATGCCTTTGCCGAGCTCGGCCAACCACCGGCCCGAACTCAGACCGGAACAAGGTGGCCATGAGCAATAACGCTGACAGTGCACGCACCCGCATAGACAAATGGCTGTGGGCGGCACGCTTCTTCAAGACGCGCTCGCTGGCCAAGGCCGCCATCGAGAGTGGTCATGTGCACTGCCAGGGTCAGCGCATCAAGGTCAGTCGTGATGTGGCGGTCGGCATGCAGCTGCGCATCCGCCAAGGCTTCGACTACAAGACCGTGGATGTGCTGGCCGTCAGCGATGTGCGCGGCCCGGCATCCGTGGCTCAGCTGCTTTACTGCGAAACGCCGGAGAGCCTGGCCGAGCGCACCGAACAAACCGCCCAGCGCCAAGCCATGAATCTGGCGCACCCGGATCATCGCCCGAACAAGAAGGAGCGCCGGCAGATTCATCGCTTTCAGCGCGATGTAGGGAGTGCCGGGTGATCCGCCTGCCGCGCTGGATCTGGGTCGGCACCTGGCTGCTGGCGTTTGTGGCCGGCATGGTCAATGTCGTCGGCTTTCTCAGCATCTCGCAGCAAGCGGTTACGCACCTCACCGGCACCACCAGTCTGCTCGCCATCGCTGTCATCGAGCGCGATGCGCATCTCATAACGCTACTCGGGGCCATCCTGCTCGCCTTCTTTCTGGGTTCGCTGATCAGCGGCCTGATCATTCGCGACAAGGTACTGCGACTGGGCCGTCGTTATGGTGCCGTGCTGATGCTGGAATCGCTGACTCTGGTTGTCGCCACGATGCTTTTGCAGCGTCATCACATGGCCGGACTTTGGCTTGCAGCAGCCGCCTGTGGCCTGCAAAACGGCATGGCCACGACCTACAGCAAGGCCGTGGTACGCACTACGCATCTGTCCGGCATGTTCACCGACCTCGGCATTTTTCTCGGTCAGGCTATGCGCGGAGTTGCAGTAGAGCCCCGCCGTCTGATTCTGTGCCTCACCGTCATCTCCGCCTTTTTCTGTGGCGGTCTGGCCGGCGCGCTAAGCTTCCGGCAACTGGGCTATGACACTCTGCTCATTCCCGCCCTACTCACCGGACTGACCGGGATGGGCTATCTGCTGCTGCGCTGGCAGAGCGTTAAAAAGAGACCTCAGCCGAAACAGCATGGCCAGGCTCATTGACATTTTTTGCCATTTCTTGCCAAGATGAGCCCTTGCCTCAAGGGAAAAACCATCATGGCGACCATGAATATCTCACTGCCCGACAGCCTGAAAAGCTTCGTTGATCAGCAAGTCAGCCAATCGGGCTATGGCACATCAAGTGAATATGTACGCGACCTCTTGCGGCGCGAACAAGAGCGACAGCAACTGCGCAACCTCATTCTTGAAGGTGCGAATTCCGCCTCAATCGGAGAGGCCAACGCTGACTATTTCAAACAGCTACGCGAAGAGATAATCGCCAGCAAACGCTAAGGACAGAATCATGGCAAGGAAGCCAGTTATTCAGTCAGCCAAAGCTGACGCTGATCTCAAAACTGCAGCTGCGTATCTCCAAAAAGAAAGCACAGCACTCGCTCTGAGGCTGCTTGAACAAGTTGCCAAGGCCTGTGAGCACATCAGCCATTCACCTAGCTCCGGCTCTATGCGCTACGCTGAAATACTAGATATCGACGGCTTGCGCTTTTGGCCGTGCCAGCGCTTTCACTACCTGGTGTTTTACCGTGAACAAGCAGAGCACATTGATGTGCTGCGAATCCTGCATGCTCACCGCGACATCCCGACAAGCATGATTATCTGAGTAGTCCTTTCTCACCGCACCCGAGTCGCCCAGGATTGCTCGCCCAGCGCCAGCACCAGCTCATCACCCGAATTGAGCGCCGCAACACCTTCCGGCGTACCCGTCATCACCACATCGCCGGGCTGCAGCGTGAATATCGTCGCGATGAACTGCAGCAAGGCAACAATGCCGGTGATCATGTCGGCGCTATGCCCTTGCTGACGCACATCGCCATTGACCATCAGCGTGAAGCGCAAATCGGCGAGATCCGTCGTGGCTGGCAATGGCGCAAACGCTCCCATCGGCGCAGCACCATCAAACGCCTTCGCCACCTCCCAGGGGTGCCCCTGCTGCTTGAGCTGGTTCTGCACATCGCGCAGCGTCAGATCGAGACCGAGCGTCATGCCAGCAATCGCGGCTCGAGCCGCTGCCTCGCTGACCTGCCCTGTCAGCGTGCTGCCGATCAGCAGTGAGATCTCGGTTTCGTGATGGCAACTACCGCGCCCGCTCGGAATCGCGAAATCCGGGCCCAGCGGAACCAATGCCGTCGCCGGCTTCAGAAACAAGATCGGTGCCTCCGGCACGGCATTACCCAGCTCCCGCGCATGCGCCGCGTAATTGCGGCCGACGCAAACTACCTTGCCAATCGGCAGGTTCACTGGCGTGCCGTTTTGCCACTGGTGTTGGTAAGTCATTATTCAGTTCCTTTTTGACGGGCTTTGGAGGGGTGGGATGCCCCGTGTTGGGATCGCCACAAGTACATCCCTGTAGGCTCTTGTGCGCCATCCATGGCGCACAACGTCCCATCACGGGGCATCCCACCCCTCCACGCGAGCTCAAACGGAGCTGCGCATGAACATCACACCGCGATAAATTCGAACCACTACCCAAGCTCGGCGCAAGACTCCGATCGGGAGTGCTGTTGGCGGAGCGGATTTACCCTGTACGGGACATCACGCGCCATGGATGGCGCGTGAGAGCCTACAGGGATGTACTTGCGGCGGTCCCGAACAGGGTAAATCCGCACCGCCAGCGGACT
>CALEYY010000348.1 GCA_937928295.1 uncultured Moraxellaceae bacterium | reverse complement strand
GCGGATAGCGCCACGGATACAAGGGCGAGACGATGCCGCCGCCCGCCCACGATGCTTCCTGGCCAATCCGGCCGCGTTCGATTAGCACCACCTCGGCACCGGCCTGCGCCAAGGCTCGCGTTGTCAGCAAGCCATTGATGCCGCCGCCTACCACCAGAATCCGCATCGTCGTGAATCCCTTTTCATGATTGGCTGATTGTTCATGCGCTCGGCTGATTGCCGGCACATACCGCACGCGCCGCCGTCAGGGTGGATGCCGAGCTGGCCGGCAGCACCAGCCGTACTCGCCCGGACTTGCTCAGCACCCATTGTCGCAGGGCGGAATCCTGCGCTTTCGGGGCGCACAGGGTCAATGTGCCATTGGATATCGCGGCATCGCCCAGTTCAGACCAGATGATGCCGCTGCCTGGCCGAAAGCCTTTCCAGACCAGACGCCAATGTGCCGGAATGGCGGGGCCGAAGATAATGCGTGGCTCTGTCGGCTGGCGCAGCCCGTCACCATTGGCATCGACAAAGGCCAGCCACGACCCCGTCCAGACGCTCTGGCAAATGCTGGCATTGAGCGATGCACACAGTGTCCACGATTGGGCATCGCTCAGGGCGCGCTGGCGCAAGCGGGCCAAGCTGAGCGACCACTGGAGGCCAAGTTGCCGCGCCTTGCTGGCTTGCTGCCAACTGGCCCAGCCCTGCAAGGCAACGCTCAGCATCAACACGCTCAGGGCGACCACGACCAGGTGCTCGATAAGCATAAAGCCGCGCGGTGGCAGCTTCATGGCGCCACCTGCTGGTAGCGTTGCCACAGACCTTTCACTGGCGCACCGGCACGACCGGCAACAACGACTTCCAGTTGCCAGCTCTGCGCTTGCAAGGTCGGGAAGGCGGCAACATCGCTGCCCTCGCCGGCAAATGCCGGATCATCCGCGACGCGCGTCAAACGCCATTGCCAATCGCCCGATGATCGCGGCGGAGCCAGCAACGGCTGGTTGGGTGCCGAGCAGCTCTGGCTGATGGCCACATAGCTGGTACGACCGCCCTGCCCGCAGCCTTGCCGCACAGCATCGCTCACAGGCTGCCAAAGCTCGGTCGCTGCTGCCGCCCGTAATGGCACCGGCAAGCGGCTGACTTGCTGCGCAATCAGCTGCAAGCGCTGATCCTGCTGAAGCTTCTGCTCAAGCAGATTCACAGAAATACCTTCATGCGCGGCCAACTGCAAACTGCTCAACGCCAGTTCCGTGAGCAGGCCGAGCATGACCAGCAAGCCCCACAGCACTTGCCCGCGCTGTTGCGCACGCTTTAGAGCACACTGTTGAAAAAAGTGCTCAGCCATTGGGCAACTCCATAGTCTGGCTGAACGCTGCATGCGCACGCGTATCGGTCACGACACTGAGGCTCACGCCCAGCCAATCCTGCGGCGGCTGCCAACGGCGCTTGCGCGGCA
>CALEYY010000347.1 GCA_937928295.1 uncultured Moraxellaceae bacterium | reverse complement strand
AGATGTCATGCAAATGCATCAAAGCACAATGGATGGCAAATTCCCCGCAGGAAATGCGCGCCCGTCCCTTGACGCTGCGCGCTTGCGTCCGCAAAGGGTTGGCACCAAACGACTCGGCGGTATCGCATATGTTGTATGCGCCCGCCTCCCGCTCCCAATCAGGAGTATTTTGTGGGGATAGAACATGACCGTTACTGAACAGCAAATGGCCAATGCAATCCGGGCGCTGGCCATGGATGCTGTACAGGCCGCAAATAGTGGCCATCCCGGCATGCCGATGGGCATGGCCGACCTCACCGAGGTGCTGTGGCGCGATTACCTCAAGCACTCGCCGAACAATCCGAAGTGGGCCGACCGCGACCGCTTCCTGATTTCCAACGGCCACGGCTCGATGCTGCATTACGCCGCGCTGAACCTGTCTGGCTACGACCTGCCGATCGAAGAACTTAAGAAGTTCCGCCAGCTGCATTCGAAGACCGCCGGCCATCCGGAATACGCGATCACCCCGGGCGTCGAAACCACCACCGGCCCGCTCGGTCAGGGCATCGCCAACGCCGTCGGCATGGCGCTGGCAGAGAAGACGCTGGCCGCGCAGTTCAACCGCGACGGCTTCCCGGTGGTCGATCACTTCACCTATTGCTTCCTCGGCGATGGCTGCTTGATGGAAGGCATTTCGCACGAGGTCTGCTCGCTGGCCGGCACGCTCGGCCTCGGCAAGCTCATCGCCTACTACGACGACAACGGCATCTCCATCGACGGCGAAGTCGAAGGCTGGTTCACCGACGACACCGTGCAGCGCTTCCAGTCCTACGGCTGGCAGGTCATCGGCCCCATCGACGGCCACGACAGCGATGCCATCCGCACCGCCACGCTGGAAGCTCAGGCCGACGGCGCACGCCCGACCCTGATTCTGTGCAAGACCGTGATCGGTGCCGGCTCGCCCAACAAGCAGGGCAAGGAAGACTGTCACGGCGCGCCGCTGGGCGATGCCGAGATCGCGCTGACCCGCGAAGCGCTGGGCTGGACGCACGCCCCGTTCGTGGTGCCGCAAGACATCTACGATGCCTGGGACGGTCGCGCCAAGGGCGACGCTCTGGAGCAGAACTGGGACGGCCTCTGGTCGTCCTATGCCAAGGCGCATCCGGCGCTGGCCGCCGAACTCAAGCGCCGCCTCGCCGGCGACCTGCCTGCCGACTTCACCGCCAAGGCCAACGAGTGGATCGCCGCCTGCGATGCCAAGGGCGAAACCATTGCCTCGCGCAAGGCTTCGCAAAACACGCTCAATGCCTTCGGTCCGCTGCTGCCGGAAATGCTCGGCGGCTCGGCTGACCTCGCTGGCTCCAACCTGACGCTGTGGAAGGGCTGCAAGGGTGTGCAGGATCACGCCGACGGCAACTACGTCTACTACGGCGTGCGCGAATTCGGCATGAGCGCCATCATGAACGGCGTCGCCCTGCACGGCGGCTTCGTGCCCTACGGCGCGACCTTCCTGATGTTCATGGAATACGCCCGCAACGCCCTGCGCATGGCCGCGCTCATGAAGCAGCGCGCCATCCATGTCTATACCCACGACTCCATCGGCCTCGGTGAAGATGGCCCGACGCACCAGCCGGTCGAGCAGCTCGCCAGCCTGCGTCAGACGCCGAACCTGACTTCCTGGCGTCCGGCCGATACCGTCGAGTCCGCCGTCGCCTGGCGTGAAGCCCTGCTGCGCAAGGACGGCCCGACCGCGCTCGTGTTCTCGCGCCAGAACCTGCCGCACCAGACCCGCACGGCACAGCAGATCGCCGACATCGCCCGTGGCGGCTATGTGCTGCGCGATGCGGCCAAAGTGGATGTGATCCTGATCTCTGCCGGCTCGGAAGTGTCGGTGGCGCAGGCCGCTGCCGACCAACTCACGGCTGATGGCCTCGGCGTGCGCGTCGTCTCCATGCCATCGCCCGATACCTTCCTCAAGCAAGACGCTGCCTATCGCGAGCAGGTGCTGCCGCTGGCCGTGCGCAAGCGCGTCGCTGTGGAAGCGTCGATCAGCGACTACTGGTATCGCTTCACCGGTCTCGATGGCGCCGTGATCGGCATGACCACCTACGGCGAATCGGCCCCGGCCGGTGAGCTGTACAAGCATTTCGGCATCACTGCCGATGCCGTCGTCGCCGCCGTCAAAGGCCTGGCCTGAGCAGGACTTCAACGGCGAGCCGCCGGACATGACCTTGCGTGTTGCCATCAATGGTTTTGGCCGGATCGGCCGCCATGTGCTGCGCGCGCTGATCGAAGCGGGTGAGCACCACCCGCTGCAGATCGTGGCCATCAACGACCTCGGCGAACCGGAAGCGCTGCTGCATCTGCTGCGCTACGACACCACCCACGGCCGCTTTCCCGGCGAGGTCGTGCTCGAAGATCGCATCCTCCGCGTCGGCAGTCAGCGCATCGCGCTCTATGCCGAGCCGCACCCCGAGAAGTTGCCTTGGCGGCACCTCGCCGTGGATGTCGTGCTGGAATGCACCGGCCAGTTCCGTGCTCACGCCCAGGCTGCGCGCCATCTTGAGGCCGGTGCCGGCCGCGTCATCATCGGTGCCGCCCCGTTCGACAGCGCCGATGCCATCATCGTGCATGGCGTCAACGATGCTGACCTGCGCCCCGAGCATCGCGTCATTTCCGCCGCCAGCTGCACCTCGCACGCGCTCTGCCCGTTGTTGCAGGCGTTCGAGCAGATGACCGGCATCGAATCGGCGCTGATGACCGAGATTCACGCCTACACCTCGGATCAGGTGCTGCTCGATCATGTCCACCGTGATCCGCGCCGTGGCCGTGCCGGCGCGCAGAACATGATCCCGACCACCTCCAGCGCGCTCGGCGTGGCGCGCAAGATATTCCCGGCGCTGGCCGACAAGCTCGGCGGCTACTCGCTGCGCGTGCCTACCGTGAATGTCGCCGCCATTGATCTGACCGTGCAGATGAGCCGCCCGCTGACCGTTGATTTATTGCATGCCGGCCTGCGTAAATATGCCGCTGGTAGTGGTGCCGGCTGGATGGCCATCAACGAAGAACCGCTGGTGTCGGCGGACTTCAACCATCGCACCGAATCGCTGATTCTGGATTTGACGCAGACCGAGGTTGTTGGCAATCAGGTCAAGGTGTTTGCTTGGTACGACAATGAGTGGGGGTATGCGAATCGGCTGCTGGATTTGTGTGCTGCACTGGCTACTTTGCGGTAGTGCTCCGTAGAACGTGTGTTGGCTGCGTGGCCCCGCACAGACGGGAAAACGCATAAACCCTTCCCTGGGGCTCTCCTCGGCATCCATGCCTCGGAAGTTTCCCGCCTGTGCCGGGCCACGCAGCCAACACACTCGATCAGTGCCAAGCGCAAGCGCGAGGTGCTCACGATCGAGAGATCCGCGCCGAATCGGATGAGAGACGGTCGGTGGGTGTACCTCCGACTGAGATGAGAGCGGACAGTCAGTGGGTCTACCACTGGCTGTGGAAAGAGAATTGATGCTGTCTTCCTGCCGTGGGTGGGGGGATGTACTGCGGAGGAACCTTTCGCGCCATGGATGGCGCGAGAAGAGCGCCCATGGACGGCTCGAGCGATTCCGAGCAGCACATCCCCCCACCCACGGCAGGGAGGCCGAACCGTTTATTGAAAGATAGGAAGCCAAGAAAATGACCGTCCTGAAAATGACCGACCTAGACCTCCGCAACAAGCGCGTGCTGATCCGCGAAGACCTGAATGTGCCGGTCAAGAACGGCGTGATCCGTTCCGATGCCCGCCTCGTGGCCTCGCTGCCGACCATCAAGCTGGCGTTGGAGAAGGGCGCTGCCGTGCTGGTCTGCTCGCACCTCGGTCGTCCGGTTGAAGGCGAATACAGCGAAGAAAACTCCCTGAAGCCAGTAGCCGAATGGCTGTCCGCCAAGCTCGGCCAGCCCGTGCCGCTGATCGCCGACTACCTCGATGGCGTCGCGGTTGAGCCGGGCCAGGTCGTGCTGCTGGAGAATGTGCGCTTCAACAAGGGCGAGAAGAAAAACCTCGACGAGCTGACCCGCAAATACGCCGCGCTCTGCGATGTCTTCGTGATGGATGCTTTCGGCACCGCCCACCGCGCCGAAGGTTCGACGCATGGCGTCGCTCAGTTCGCCAAAGTCGCCGCCGCCGGCCCGCTGCTGGCCGCCGAACTGGATGCGTTGGGCAAGGCGCTGGACAAGCCGTCGCGCCCGATGGCCGCCATCGTGGCCGGCTCGAAAGTCTCGACCAAGCTCGATGTGCTGACCTCGCTGAGCACGCTCTGCGATCAGCTCATCGTCGGTGGCGGCATCGCCAACACCTTCCTCGCCGCCGCCGGCTATCCGGTTGGCAAGTCGCTGTGTGAGCACGACCTGCTCGATACCGCTCGCGCCATCGCCGCCAAAGTCAGCGTGCCGCTGCCGACCGATGTGGTGGTGGCGGAAGTCACCGGCCCGATCGACGATTTCTTCGCCTTCGTGCAGGCAGCTACGCCGGTGGTCAAGGCCGTGGCCGATGTCGGTCCGAACGACATGATTCTCGATGTTGGCCCGGAGACCGCCGCGCAGTTC
>CALEYY010000346.1 GCA_937928295.1 uncultured Moraxellaceae bacterium | reverse complement strand
CAACACATTGTTGCTTCTATTGCGTCAATGATGGCTTTCAGGCGTGGGTGGCGAGGCTGGCGGCAATGGCATCGGCCAGTTTGTCAGCGGCCATGACGACCGAGCTGGCCCAGTCGCTGGCGGCCTGGCCATCGGCACCATCAGTGATGAATTTCAGGCAGATAAAGCGATGACCGAGCTGGTCGCAGACCTTGGCCAGCGCATACGCTTCCATGTCGATGATCTCCAGCGTGAGCTGCGGATGCGCCGTGGTCACGAAGCTGTCGCCGGTATAGCAGGTGGCGCTGGTCAGGCCGGGCACAGCGAGACCGTTAGCAAGCAGGATGGGGCTTTCGAAGGGCGTCTCGCCTAGAGCAAAGCCCATCGCGGTGGCATCCATATCGCGCTGATGGAATTGCGCTGCGGCAACAACATGGCCGGCAGGCAGTGTGTGTGATCCGGCCGATCCAGCGTTGATGATCAGACTGGGGGCTGAGCCTTGAGCCAGGCGGCGCATGAGCGCGAGCGTCGCGTTGACCTTGCCGACACCGGTGTACAGAATTTCCAGGCCGAGATCGTTCAGGCGGTTATTGGCGTTTTCTTGCGGCAGGGCCAGTACCAGTAGTGGTTTGCTCATGCTCAATATGTCCACAGGCTGCGGGCGGGATGGCCCTGGCAGCGATAGTCGTTGAGCGCGCTCAGATTGATCAATAGCACAGCGCCGAGAATACTGTGGCCGGCTTGCTGGCAGAGGGCTTCCGTGGCGCGCAGGGTGCCGCCGGTGGCGAGCACATCATCAATCAGCAGGACGCGGCGGGGTGTGACGCTGGCGTTCATTTCCAGCGTGTCTTCGCCGTATTCCAGTGCGTAGCGCTGGCGCAGCACGGGCGGTGGCAGCTTGCCGGGTTTGCGCACGATGATCACACCCTTGCCCAGCGCCTGCGCCAGCCCGGCGGCAAGTAGAAAGCCGCGCGACTCGATGCCGACGAGGGCATCGACCTGAGCCCACTCGTCGGCGCTGAGCAGATTCAGCAGGGCGGCGATGGTTTCCGGGAAGTGATCGGCCAGTAACGGCGACATGTCGCGAAACAGGATGCCAGGCTTGGGAAAGTCCGGCACCAGCGCAATGGCGGCTTCGAGGTCGGCGAGTAGCATCAGCGCGACAGGTTCAGGGCCATCGGGTTGGGCAGCACTTCCGCCAGTCGGCTCATGCGCATCTCCAGCTCGGGGTAGGAGTCGGCGGTGACCGTGATGTGGCCGAGCTTGCGGCCTTCGCGCTCGCTTTTGCCGTAGAGATGCAGATGGGCGTCGGTGACGCTGAGCACATCATGCGCACTCGGGTGCTTGCCGATGATGTTGATCATGGCGCTGGGCTTTTCGGCACGCGTCGAGCCCAGTGGCAGGCCGGCGATGGCCCGTACATGGTTCTCGAATTGCGAGCTGTGCGCGCCCTCGATGCTCCAGTGCCCGGAGTTGTGCACGCGCGGCGCGGTTTCGTTGGCCATCAGTCCGTGACGGGTTTCGAACAGTTCCAGCGTGAGCACGCCCACATGGCCGAGCTCGCGCAGGATGGACGAAATATAGCGCTCGGCGGTGAGCTGTGTGTTCTCGTCGAGATGCGGCGCTGGCACCAGCGAGTGGCTGAGGATGCCGCCGTGGTGGTGGTTTTCGGCCAGCGGATAGAACAGCGTGCTGCCGTCCTGGCCGCGCACGGCAATGATGGACAGCTCGCGCTTGAACTGGATGAACTCTTCGGCAATCAGCGGTGCGCTAGCCCCCAGCTTGCTCCAGCAGGCGCTGATCTGGTCGGTTTCGCGCAGCAGGAACTGACCCTTGCCGTCATAGCCTTCGGTGACGGTCTTGATCACCAGCGGCAGCCCCAGCGCAGCCACGGCGGCGCTCAGGTCGGCTTCGCTGCGAATCTCGTGGAAGCGCGCGGAAGGAATGTTGAGCGCGGCAAACAGCTGCTTCTCGTTGAGACGATTCTGCGACACGGCCAGCGACTTCACGCCCGGATACACCGGCTTGCGGGCGGCAATGGCTTCGACCCAGCGCGTCGGAATGTTCTCGAATTCGTAGGTGAAGACATCGGCGCTGTCGATGAAGGCCTGCAGGCTGGCATCGCTGTAGTCGTCGTCGCCAAAGCGCGGGCCGAGGGCGGCCGACGGGCAATCCACGGCCTTGTCGAAGAAGGCGAACGACAGGTTCAGCGGATAGCCGGCCAGCGCCATCATGCGACCAAGCTGGCCGCCGCCGAGTACCCCAATGCGCAGACTCATTTCAGCTTCCTCGTCTCAACCGGCCGTCACGCCAGGAATGGGATTGGCCAGCACGGTGTCGGTCTGGCGGCTGCGGAAGGCGTCGATGGCCGTGCGCAGCTCGGGACGGCTCAGCGCCAGAATTTGCGTGGCCAGCAAGGCGGCATTGATGGCGCCGGCCTTGCCGATGGCCAGCGTCCCGACCGGCACACCACCGGGCATCTGTACGATAGACAGCAGCGAGTCGAGGCCGTTGAGCGCATGCGACTGCACGGGCACACCGAGCACCGGCAGCGAGGTCTTGGCGGCACACATGCCGGGCAAATGCGCAGCACCACCGGCACCGGCGATGATCACTTGCAGGCCACGACCGATGGCAGCGTCGGCATAGGCAAAGAGCTTGTCTGGCGTGCGATGCGCGGAGACCACTTCGGCCTCGAACGGCACACCCAGATCGCGCAGCGTATTGGCGGCGTGCTCCATGGTCGCCCAATCGGATTGGGAACCCATGATGATGCCCACTAAAGGCTGCTCACAGTTGTCGCGGGATGTGCTCATGGTGTCCGTGCCGGTTTGGTGGAAAACCGCGCATTTTCCAGTAATCAGGCGGTCAGGGCAAGGCCGGTGATCGCCGATACCGCACCAATCACGAGCGTCAGCACCAGCAAGAAGAGCAGAAAGCGCCAGAACGGTTTGAAACTGCTTGGCATGGGCTCGCGTTCAGCAGGCATGGAAGGGGTCTCCGGGTCAGCGCATGGTGTAAATCATCGGGTGACGGCGGCGCGGGTCTTTGCGAGAATCGCGCAGCTTAATAACACGCAGAGTGAGTGATGAACGCTGTTTTGTCGATGGGTTGGCAGTTGATCTGTTTCCGCGCCGGGCCGGATGCCCTGCCGTATGCGCCGCGCTTGCTGCTGCCTTTGCTGGCACTGAATCTGCTGCTCAGCTTCGGCTTGCAGTCGCTGGCCGGCGAGGGCATGGACAAGCCCGTTGTTGCCTTGTCCGCGATGGCGATGGGCGCTGAAGCCGCCTGGCTGGCCTTCTTGCTGCATCGCCGCGACTGGATCAACCGCTGGGTGCAGTCCTTCATGGCGCTGGTGCTGGTGGATACCCTGATCACACTGCTGGCGGCACCGCCGGCCTTGCTGCTGGTGCAGGGTGGCGGCATCTTCATCACCATCGCGGCTTTGCTACAGGTGGTGATGACGCTGTGGAGTCTGTCGGCCCGCGGTTTTGTCTACCAGAGCAGCCTCGATATTCCGCGCTGGCGCGGCGTGCTGCTGGCGCTGGTGCCCCTGTTCATCGTCATGCTGCTGACACTGCAATTCTTCCCCGACCTTATCCCGACACCCCCGCAAGGATCGTAATCATGCACATTCACATCCTCGGTATTTGCGGCACTTTCATGGGCTCGCTGGCGGTGCTGGCGAAATCACTCGGGCATCAGGTCAGCGGCAGCGATACGAGCGTTTATCCGCCGATGAGCACGCAGCTGGAGGCGCAGGGCATCGCGCTGATGGAAGGTTATCTCGCTGAGCATCTGCAGCCGCGCCCGGATCTGGTCATCATTGGCAATGCCATGAGTCGCGGCAATGCGGCGGTGGAATATGTGCTGAATGAAGGTATTGCCTACACCTCCGGCCCGGCCTGGCTGTCGCAGCAGGTGCTGCAGGGCCGGCATGTGATTGGCGTGGCCGGCACGCACGGCAAGACCACGACCACCACGATGGTGGCCTGGGTACTGGAGCAAGCTGGTCTGGCGCCGGGCTTCCTGATTGGTGGTGTGCCGCAGGGTTTTGATGCCAGTGCCCGTCTCGGCGGTGGCCGCTACTTCGTGGTCGAGGCCGACGAGTACGACTCGGCCTTCTTCGACAAGCGTTCGAAGTTCGTGCACTACGCGCCGCGCACTGCCATCCTGAACAATCTCGAATTCGATCACGCTGATATTTTTGATGACCTGGCGGCGATCCAGAAGCAGTTTCATCACCTCGTGCGTACCGTGCCCGGCCAGGGCCGCATCCTCATGCCCGCCGATGAACCGGCGCTGGATGAAGTCATCGCCAAAGGCTGCTGGACGCCGGTGGAGCGGATGGCGCTGGTGACGGCAGGGCAGGCGGTTGGTGGCACACTTTCTGCAAATCAGGCGCCGGTCTGGCAGGCCGAAGCCTTGTCGGCGGATGGCTCGAGCTATGCCATCTGGCATCGTGGCCAGCGCTTGGCGGAAGTGAACTGGCCGCTGACCGGCCTGCACAATGTGCGCAACGGGCTGGCGGCCATTGCCGCGGCCGAACATGTCGGCGTTAGCGTTCAGGTCGCGGCGGATGCCTTGTCGGCGTTCCCCGGCGTGAAGCGGCGCATGGAGCTGCTCGGCGTGGTCAATGGCGTCACGGTCTATGATGACTTCGCGCATCATCCCACCGCGATTCGCACCACGCTGGAAGGCCTGCGCGGTCGTGTCGGCGAGCAGCGCATCTGGGCCGTGATCGAGCCGCGCTCGAACACCATGCGTCTCGGTGCACACAAGGATGGCCTGGCGGCATCGGCTGCGGCTGCTGATCAGGTCATCTGGTATCAGCCCGCGGGTCTGGATTGGGACCTAGCGCCGGTGGTGGCAGACAGCCTGGTGCCGGCGCAAGTGGCCTCAGATATCGCTCAGGTCATCGCACGCTTGGTGGCGGAAACGCAGGCCGGCGATGCCGTGGTCATCATGAGCAATGGCGGTTTTGGCGGCATTCACCAGAAGCTGCTGGCGGCGCTGCGGGCCAAATCGGGTGCTGATGTCGCTGCAGGCGCAAGCGCCCAAGCAGGTACAGGCGCATGAACGCGCTGGCGGTGGCAGGCGGAGCCGCGATTGGCGCGTTGTTGCGCTGGTGGCTGGGTCTTGGCCTGAACGCCGTCTGGCCGATGCTGCCCTTGGGCACGCTGCTGGCGAACTGGATTGGCGGCTATGTGATTGGCGTGCTGGCGGCTTTGGTCAGCCTGAATGCCGGCATTTCAGAGCCGATGCGGTTATTCCTGATTACCGGTCTGCTCGGCGGATTGACCACCTTCTCGACCTTCTCGCTGGAGGCCGTGACGCTGCTGCAGCGCCAGCTTTTCGGGCCGGCGCTGCTGCATATCGGTTTGCATCTGGGGGGATCGTTGCTGCTGACACTGGCGGGATACGCCAGCGTGCAGGCAATACGGGGCTGATCTCCAGCCCCGCATGAGGGCTTAGTGCTGCGCGCGACGGTTGCGCATGCGGATGTTGAGCAGCTCGACCGCCAGCGAAAACGCCATGGCACCGTAAACATAGCCCTTATCGATGTGAATGCCGAAGCCTTCAGCTATCAGCAGAACACCGACCAGCACCAGGAAGGCCAGTGCCAGTACCTTGATTGAAGGCTGAGCATCGACAAAGTCGCCAATCGGCTTGGCCGCAAACATCATCACGAAAACCGAGATCATGATGGCTGCGACCATGATTTCGATATTCTGCGCGAGACCGACGGCGGTAATCACCGAGTCCAGCGAGAACACGATATCGATGACGGCGATCTGCAAAATGATGGACACAAAGTTCGAGCTGGCAGCGGCCGTGGCCGTGATTTCCTGCGCTTCGGCATGTTCGCCATTAACGGTCTCGATAATCTCCACCACGCTCTTCCAGAGCAGGAACAGGCCGCCGCCGATCAGGATCAGGTCGCGGCCGGTCACCACGATGTCGGCCACGGTGATCAGCGGCTCGGTCAGACGCATGACCCAGGTGATCGACAGCAGCAGGGCAATACGCGACAGCATGGCCAGCGCCAAGCCGAAGTAGCGAGCGGTGGCGCGCTTGGAGGCTTCGACCTTGTTGACCAGAATGGTCAGGAAGATGATGTTGTCGATGCCCAGCACGATTTCGAGCAGGCTCAGAGTAGCGAGTGTGACCCACGCTTGCGGGTCGGCAATCCATTCAAACATAGTGGTTCTCAGGCAAAGTGGCAGACATAATCGAGCAACTCCAGCGTTTCAATCTGAAAGCTGGAATTGCCGGGGACGCTGAAGGACTGGCCGGCAGCGTATTCATTCCAGTCGGATGCGCCGGCGAGCTGCACGCGGCAACGCCCGCCGATGACTTCCATGACTTCCGGCGCACCGGTATTGAAGGTCAGCGAAGACGGGAAGATCACGCCGATGGTCTTCTTCGTGCCATCGGCAAAGAGCACGCTGTGGCTGACGCAGCGGCCATCAAAGTAGACATTGGACTTCTTGACCACGCTGACATTGTCGAACTGACTCATCAAAACATTTCCTGCGCGACTGCGCTGCAAGTGAAGGTGTGCAGATTCTAGGGGGCAATGCCGGCTTAACCAAGGCTTGTCACCAACTCGTCACAAAAACTTCACAGAGCTGACTCGGCCCGGCAGCCGCGCTGTCATTTGCGCTGGCGACACTGCCCGGCATGAAAAGAGCCGCATTGACCTTCTCCTGGCAAGCTGCCGTGAACGATCCGGTGGTGATGCCGTCGCAACCTTACGCTCAGTTACGCGAGCAATTGAAAACGGGCGATCTGGTGTTGTTCTCCGGTCGCTCTTGGGCGGCGCGGCTGGTGCGAGGCTTCACCGGCAGCCGTTGGTCGCATGTCGGGCTGGTCGTGCGCCTGCCGGAGCATCCACAAACGCCGCTGCTCTGGGAGGCCACGCGCGCCAGCAAGGTTCACGACATCGATCAGGGTTGCCCCTTTGATGGCGTGCAGCTGGTTTCGCTGGATGATCGCGTGGCCGGCTATCAAGGTCTGGTAGCAGTGCGGCGCTTGCAAGGCGTGGCGACCGATGCGCAAGCGCGGCAGCGTCTGGAAGAGCTTATGCTGGCGTGGCAGGCCAAGCCCTATCGCAACTTTGTGCGCCAGCACCTGAGCGCCTGGGTGCGCGGCGAGCAGGCGCTGGCGTTCCAGAAGGGCGGCTTTTGCAGCGAGCTGGTGGCCGAGGTTTATCGCCAGTGGCGCCTGCTGCCGCCGGACCTGCCGGCGCGTCATTATGTGCCGCGCGACTTCGCTTCCGAGTCTGGCGTTCCTCTGTTGAAAGGCGGCTTGTCGCCCGCCTGTCTGCTGGCGGTTTGATTGCACGATAAATGATCGTCACGGCCTTCTAAGCAGCACAGGCATGGAGTAGCTTAAGGCTATGCGTTGACAGAGGCGCTGCCGGAAAAGCGCCGCGACGCATCCCCCCATCAGGAGGTTTGCGCATGACCGATCGCCCCGCAGATAACCGTCGCAAAGCATTCGTCCTCGATACCAATGTCCTCATCCACGACCCCAACGCCCTGCTCAATTTCGAAGAACATCAGATCCTGATTCCGATGACCGTGCTGGAGGAGCTAGACAAGCTCAAGTCCGGCAAAGCCTCGGTGTCGGCGGAGTGTCGCGCCGCCATCCGCATGATTGACCGTGTGCTGGGCTCAGCCGAACCCGAGCAGATTCGTCAGGGCGTGCCGATCTGGCGCGATGCCGAGCGCAAGTATCTGGGCACGCTGTCGGTGCTCATGGATCAGCCCGAAGGCGGCGTGCAGACGCTGGCGAACTCGCTGAACGACAACAAGATCATCAACCTGCTGGTGTCGCTGCAGGTGGCTGATCAGCAGACGCGCATCGTGCTGGTCACCAAAGACATCAACATGCGGCTGAAGGCGCGCGCCTGCGGGCTTGCGTCCGAGGACTACACCAACGACCAATTAGTGTCGGATGTGAAGCAGCTGTCGCGTGGCTATGCAGAGTTCGAGGGCTCGTTCTGGGAGCGTTTCAATCGCGTCGAGACGGTACAGGCGATTGGCGAGACGCGGCATTATCTGAGGCGTGAAGACTGGAGCGAACCGGTGTTTGCCAACCAGTTCGTGGTCGATGAGCAGGGCTTCATCGGGCGCGTGCTGTCGGTCAGCCCCGAGCAGATCGTGCTGCGCGACATGAATCACGAGCGGCTGATGAATCAGGAAGTGTGGGGGCTGCGGCCGCACAACATTCATCAGGCCATGGCGCTGGATCTGCTGCGCGACCCGTCGGTGCATCTGGTGTCGCTGACCGGCCCGGCGGGATCGGGCAAGACCATCCTCGCGCTGGCCACGGCCATCGAGCAGAGTATCGAGGAAAAGCGCTTCAACAAGATCATCGCCACCCGCTCGACGCCGCCGCTGGCCGAGGAGCACGGTTTCCTGCCGGGCACCGACGAACTCCCTCCGGCCCCGTCCGGCGTCGTCACAGTCGTGGGCCGAGTTCGCCAGTCGCAGACCGCCGGCATCGGCAAGCCGAGCGACGACGGCACGCAGACGCTCACCCAGATCCGCCGGGTCGACCTGCAGGCGCTGTCGCAACAGTTCGACCAGACGGTGCAACCGGTGTATCTCGACCTGCTGGAGTCGTCGCCGGCCGAAGCCGACGGCATGACCGTGGAGGGCGCGACGCTCGAACACGGGCTGCTGCACGTCGATGTGGCGCCGCCCGCCCAGCCGCCCAGCGCGACGGCCTCGGCGACCGTCGCGTGGAACAGGATCTCGACCCCGGCCTGCGCCGTCCACTGGTCCAGCACGATCTTGAAGATCTCGTGGTCCACCTGGAAGCGGTGGCGGTACTTGTAGCCGCCGCCGATCGCCTCGAGACGCGTCATGGCCTCGCGGGGAATGCCGCCCACCAGCACCTGGTGGGTCGAGTCCGGCCCGCAACGCGGCGCCTGTCGCGGCGTGATTGCCGCCGTCGTCGCCGGCGTGTTCGCCGCGGCGACCGTTCATGCCCAGGCCCTGGTCAAGATCGACGGTTCGTCGACCGTGTATCCGATCACCGAGGCCGTCGCCGAGGAATTCCAGAAGGCTAAGAAGAATGCGGTCAAGGTG
>CALEYY010000345.1 GCA_937928295.1 uncultured Moraxellaceae bacterium | reverse complement strand
TGGAGCGGCTGCAGGAGCAGGAAAAGCGTCATCAGGGCGGCAACAAGATGATCGGTACCGGCGGCACCTCGCCGTTTGGCGCTTACGGCGCCAACCCGGAAGGCATCCGCATGGCCGGGCCGTCGCGCAACAAGAGCGCGGTCAAGGTCTGGGAGAAGCGCGAGTTCCGCAATCTGGACGACAATGTCGAGCTGGGTATTCGCAACATCAAGCTCGCGCTGCGCCGCTTGCGCCGGTTTGCGCGCCAGGGTGCGGAAGAAATTCTCGACATCGACGACACCATTCGCCACACCGCGCACAACGCCGGCATGTTGGACATCAAGCTGGTGGCAGAACGACGCAACCGGGTGAAAGTGCTGCTGTTTTTCGATGTGGGCGGCTCCATGGACCCGCATGTGCGCGTCTGCGAAGAGCTGTTCTCGGCCGCCAAGACCGAGTTCAAGCACCTAGAGTTCTTCTATTTCCACAACTTTCTCTATGAGTCGGTGTGGAAGAACAACTTCCGGCGTTGGAGCGAGCGCACCTCGGTTTACGACATCATCCACAAGTACGCCTCGGACTACCGCGTGATCTTCATTGGCGATGCCAGCATGTCGCCCTACGAGATCCAGTCGGTGGGCGGCTCGGTCGAGCATTTCAACGAAGAGCCTGGAACGGTCTGGATGCAACGACTGACCAACCATTTCCAGAAAGTGGTGTGGTTGAATCCGGAGCCGGAAAAGCACTGGAAGATGACGCCATCAACCGAAATGACCTTGCAGCTGCTGGAAAACCGCATGCATACCCTGACGCTGAAAGGCATCGAAGACGCTATGCGCTATCTCAGCAAGTAAGCGCTGAGTCCATTAAAGTTTCGGGCAAATAACAATGATGACACCACGCCGTACCGGCCTTTTTTTCCTGCTGATGCTTTGCTTCAGCGCCAACTCTTGGGGAAGCATGATGGGACTTTTCGCAGGCAGCAGACCAACCGATCTGGGCTATCACAACGGCTATCTGAAGCCGGCGTCGAGCAAGCCGAACTCGGTCAACAGCCAGGCGGCATCGGGCAATTATGCGGCGATTACGCCGATCAAGGTGCAGGGCGAAGCCACAGCGTTCTTTGCCCGCGTAGTCGCGGTGGTGGCGGCGCAGAAGGGTGCCAGGATCGTTCAGCAAACCCCGTCGTATGTGTATGCCGAATTCACCAGCCCGCTCATGGGCTATGTGGATGATGTGGAGTTTGCGCTGGATGCTGAGCATGGCGTGGTGCATCTGCGCTCGGCATCGCGCCTGGGTTACAGCGATTTGGGTGCGAATCGCAAGCGTATCGAGGCGATTCGCGCTCAGCTCTGAGCTGCGCCGGGCCGCGCGCTTTCGGGCAGGCGGCTTCGGGTATAGCGCCGGTTACAGCAGAATTGGTCGGTCCGGCAGCTCATTGCCGGCGTCAAGCTGCGCGGGCGGATAGCGATGCAGCACATCCGCCACTGCTTCAATGCCGGCAATCGCGCCAGCTTGGAATGCACCCTGCCGAAAGTGCGCTTCTACGATCTGGCAGCACTGCTCCCACTCCGTCTGCGGCACACGCGCATTGCCCACGCCGCGATCAGCAACAATCTCGACCTCACGCTCAGCGATCAGCACATAGATCAGCACGCCATTGTTGTGCTCGGTATCCCAGACATGCTCGCGGGCAAAGATCTCGATAGCGCGTTCACGGGCGCTGTGGTTATGCCATAGCGCCGGAAAGGGCAGCGCCGTTTCCACGGCAAAGCGGATTTCGCCGGCATGGCGTGATTCGCAGGCTTTTGTGGCCTGCTCGATGGCCGCCAGCACTTCATTGCTGAACAGTCGCCGGCGCTGCCAGTCGCTGCTCAGGCCATGGCGCAGCATGCGCTTCAATCGTTGCATTACCATCTTCCTGATGCGCCTCCGCCGCCAAAACCACCGCCACCACCGCCGAAGCCGCCGCCGCCCATGCCGCCGCGACCACCACCACCGAGTCCCGAGTTGCCAATCAGGCCCATGATACCGAGCAGCGTTGCAAAAAAGCCGCCGAAGCCCAGCACCAGTGCCATCCCCAGTGTGCCGGTGATAAGCCAAGCAACGCCGAATACACCAGCACCGACCACGCCACCGGCGACGACCGGGCCAAGCAGGCTGCGCAACACCTGCCCGCCGACCATAGCCGCCATCAGCAGCATGCCGAGTGGATTGTCGCCACCTTGGCCCTGCTTGTGACGCGCAGGCGGTGGTGGCAGCGGTTCGCCATCCACAAGACTCATGAGTTGGCTCAGACCCGCATCAATACCGCCGGCAAAATCCCCCGTCTTGAATTTCGGCACGATGGTCTCGCTGATGACGCGCTTGGCAATCGCATCCGGGATCACGCCTTCCAGACCGTAGCCGACCTCGATGCGCAGCGTGCGATCAGCTTTGGCCACGATCAGCAGCAGGCCGTCATCCGTGCCTTTACGGCCCAGCTTCCACTGTTCGGCCACGCGAATGCCGAATTGCTCGATGGTTTCATTGCCGGTGCTGGCCACGATGAGCAGAGCAAGCTGACTGCCTTTGCGCTGCTCGAAAGTGGCGAGCTTCTGCTCCAAGGCTTGCTGCTCGGCGGCATTGAGTGTGCCGGTGAGGTCGGTGACGCGGCTTTTCAGGGCGGGAGTGGCGATTTCGCCGGTAGCCGGCGCAGCTTCTGAAAGAGCCGGTGCCGCACCAACGATCGCCGAGCCCAGCAATAGGCTCAGCGACAACAGCAGAAACGCGAGATAGCGCACTTACTGGCCGAAATTCACGGCGGGTGCTGTGCTCACAGCCTTTTCGTTCTCGACGGTAAAGCTAGGCTTCACCTGCAGGCCGGTGGCCATCGCGGTCAGGTTGCTCGGGAACGAGCGCACGGTGGTGTTGTAGCTCTGCACGGCCTGAATGTAGCGATTGCGCGCTACGGTGATGCGATTCTCGGTGCCTTCGAGCTGGGCTTGCAGATCACGGAACAGAGCATCCGACTTCAGCTGCGGGTAATTCTCAGTAACCAGCAACAGGCGTGACAGCGATGAGCTGAGCGCGCCCTGTGCTTCGCCAAAGCGCTTGAGCGCGGCGGGATCATTGGCGCTGTCGGCATTCATCTGAATGCTGCCGACCTTGGCGCGGGCTTCAGTGACTTGAACCAGCACATCCTTTTCCTGGGCGGCATAGCCTTTCACGGTATTGACCAGGTTGGGCACCAGATCACTACGGCGCTGGTACTGGTTCAGCACCTCGGCCCAGCCGGCCTTGATGGCTTCATCTTGCGCCTGTAGCGTGTTGTAGCCGCAGCTGCTCAGCAGCAGGGTGGCGAGCAGGGCGAAGACGGTGGTGAAGCGGGTGGTCAGACGCATTGAGGCAGACTCCAGACGGGTCATGTTGAAAGGATCAGGCTGAACCGGCCAGCCAAGCGGCCGGTTCATGAGCGGGCTTGAGCGCGCAGGCGGGTTGAGCCACGCGCAGCAGGGTGTCATCCAGCCAGGTCACGAGGTCACTCAGTACCTCGTCGCGGTTGATTTCGTGAAACAGGTCATGACGGGCCTCTTCATAGATCTTCAAGGTCACATCCATCATGCCGGCCGTTTCCAGCTTGTCGTCCAGCGTGGCAACAGACACACCTTCCTTGCCGACCGGGTCTTTGGCGCCGGCAAACGAATAGACCGGCAGATCCTTGCGGATTTTCTGCAGATTGCTCATGCGCTGGGTGCGGCTCAGGCCTTCTAGCAGGTCGCGCCAGAAGCCGTTGCTGCAGGTCACGCCGCAGCGCGGATCATCCAGGTAGCGCTGCACGAAGGCCTGATCGCGTGACAGCCAGTCGTAATCGCTGCCGGGCTTGAAGGCACGGGCGAACTTGCCGAAGGTGAGGGCATGAATGATGGGGCTGCGGGCGTTGATGCCCTGACGCCAGCATTCAAACGCGGCAAACAGATGGGCCGACCAAGTAAACCAGGGCGCTTCGTAATTGGTGCCTTGCAGCACCAGAATATCGATCAGGTGCGAGTGGCGCTCGGCAAACGACAGGCTCACGAACGAGCCCATGGAGTGGCCGAGCAGAATCCACGGCACATCCGGGTAGATGGACTTGCCATGCACATTGACGGTACGCATGTCGGCGCAAACCGCTTCCCAATGCTGCTTCTCGCTGACTTCACCGAGCCGGGCGATCGGCACCGACAAGCCGTGGCAGCGATGATCGTGCGCCATCACGGCATAGCCGGCGGCATTCAGCGTGGCGGCGGCATCGGCATAAAGGCCGCTGTGCTCGGACATGCCGTGCGCGATATGAATGAGGGCTTTCGGGTGCGCCACCGGCCAGTGGCGCAGCGGAATGGCGTGGCCGTCTTCGGCCATGAGGAATGCCACGCCGACGGCTTCGGTGGCGCTGATATGTTCAGCAGGTGCGATATTCATTATGCTGCCCAACCTCGGTGTTTTCGTATTTTTAGCAGGAGCCTTGCCGGCATGCCAGCAGCCGTTCACTACCGGGTTGCCTCGGCAACGCCAGCCTCCCACCGTTTTCAGATCACGCTAACCATCGCACAACCGGCCGCGCAAGGCCAACGCTTGTGGCTGCCGGATTGGATACCGGGAAGCTACATGATTCGCGACTTTGCCCGCAACCTGAGCGGCCTGGCCGTGGTCGATGCCAACGGGCAGTTCGTCGCCTGCCACGCCTTGGACAAATCGTCCTGGCAATGCGCCCCGGCAACAGGGCCGCTGGTGGTTCAGTACGAAGTCTATGCCTGGGATTTGTCGGTACGTACGGCGCATCTCGATCAGCATCATGGCTACTTCAACGGCACTTCGCTGTTTCTCGCGGTGGCGGGGCAGGAGGCAGATGCGGTCACGGTCGAGCTGTGCTGCCCGGCCGGGGTGACTGATCTAGCGGGTGCCAAACACTGGCGCGTGGCTACGACCCTGCCGCGTCAAGGCGCGGATGCGCTGGGCTTCGGCCTTTATGGCGCTGCCAGTTATGACGAGCTGATCGATCATCCGGTCGAGATGGGTACCTTCGCCTATGTTGAGTTCGAGGCCGCTGGCGTGCCGCATGCGATTGCTGTCACTGGCCGCTTTCATGCCGATCTCGGGCGACTGGTGCGCGATCTCAAGGTTATTTGCGAAGCGCAGATTGCTTTCTTTGGCGCGCCGGCACCGTTCCAGCAGTATCTCTTTCAGTTCATGGTCGTCGGCCAGGGTTATGGCGGCCTTGAGCATCGCAGCTCGACCAGCCTGCTGTGCAGCCGCGATGACTTGCCCGCCCTGAGTGAATCGGAGGGCAAGTCGGGCGAGCGTTATCGCGGTCTGCTGGGCTTGTGCAGCCATGAGTATTTCCACAGCTGGAATGTGAAGCAGCTGAAGCCGCGCGAGTTCATGCCCTATGACCTGCGTCGCGAAGTGCATAGCGAGCTGCTCTGGTTCTTCGAGGGCGTGACCTCGTATTACGACGATCTGTTTCTGGTTCGCACCGGGCTGATCAGTCCGGCTAGCTACCTGGAGCTGCTGGCGCAGCAAATCACGCGACATCTGCGCACGCCGGGTCGCGAACGCCAGACCGTGGCGCAATCCAGCTTCGATGCCTGGACTAAGTATTACAAAAGCGACGAGAACACGCCGAACAGCGTGGTCAGCTATTACATCAAGGGTTCGCTGGTGGCTTTGTGCCTGGATCTGCAGCTGCGTCAGAAAGGTAGCAGTCTGGATGTCGTGATGCGCCTGCTTTGGCAGCGTTTTGCGCTGCGCGGGCAGGGTGGACAAGGCATAACCGAGGCCGATATTCGCGCGGTCGTCACCGAGCTGGTCGGCCCGACGCTGGACGCCTTTTTCGACAGCGCCCTGCACGGCACGGCCGAGCTGCCCTGGCAGGCGTTACTGACCGAGCTCGGCCTGATGGTGCAGCTGCGTGCCGGCGAGGGTGCTAGTGACACCGGCGGTCGTGCCGGCACGGCGACCTTGCCGCGATCCTGGATTGGTGTGCGCACTCAGGCCAGCGAAGGCGGCGTGCAATTATCCTTCGTGCAGGCTGGCAGTCCTGCCGAGGCAGCCGGGCTGTCGGCCGGTGATGTCATCGTGGCGATCGATGAATTGCGTGTAAATCAGGCATCCTGGGAAAAACGCCTGCAGCAACGGGCTGTAGGCGAGCGCATCTCGGTGTATGCTTTCCGCCGAGATGAATGGTTGGCAACGACCTGCCAGATTGCCGCCGCGCCGCTGGATACCTGCGTGCTGCCCTGGCCCGCCGACATGACTGATCGTCAGGTGGCCGAACGCTGGTTGCTGACCCCAAGTATTGCTGAATCGCTGTAATGACCCACCCACAACAAAAATGACGCGAGCGTGACCCATGTCTGCTGAATTCTGGAAAGACAAATACCCGGCTTCGGTGCCGTATCAGGTTGATACCGCCGCCTACAGCTCGGTTCTGGAAGTATTCCATGAAGCCTGCCATCGCTTTGGCGATGCCCCGGCGTTCACCAATAGCGTGGCCTTCGCCAGCCGCACCATGAGCTACAGCGAGCTGGATCGCCTCAGTGGCGATTTTGCCTCCTACATTCAGCATTTCACCGACCTGAAACCGGGCGACCGTATCGCGGTGCAGATGCCGAATTTGCTGCAATTCCCGGTGGTGATCTTCGGTGCCATGCGCGCCGGCCTGGTGGTGGTCAATACCAACCCGCTGTATACCGCTCGCGAGATGCTGCATCAGTTCAACGACTCCGGTGCCAAGGCGCTGGTGGCCCTCGCCAATTTTGGCGATCTGGTGCAGGAAGTGCTGCCGCAAACCGGCATCAAATATCTGTTCATGACTGAGTTGGCAGACATGATGCCGTCGCCCAAGCGCCAGGTCATTAATGCCTTGGTCAAGCATGTGAAGAAAATGGTGCCGGCGTTCTCGCTGCCCACCGCGATTTCCTTCACCTCGGCCATGGCCAAGGGCAAGCGCCGTCCCTGCGTGGATCACACCGCTGTGCCCACGGATATTGCCGTGCTGCAATACACCGGCGGCACCACCGGCGTATCCAAGGGTGCCATGCTGACGCAGGCCAATCTGGTGGCGAACCTGCTGCAGATGCGCGCCGTGCTGACCGCGAGCTTCAACCCCGGCAAGGAGATCATGATTGCTCCGCTGCCGCTGTATCACATCTTTGCCTTCACCGTGTGCTGTCTGGGCATGATGGAGCTGGGCGGTCACTCCATTCTTATCACCAACCCGCGCGATGTGCCGGCGTTCGTGAAAGAGCTGGCGCGCTGGCCGTTCACCGCGATGGCGGGTCTGAACACGCTGTTTGTGGCGCTGCTCAACAATCCCGAGTTCCGTCAGCTCGACTTCTCCACGCTGAAAATGACCGTGGCCGGCGGCATGGCCATGCAGATGAAGCCAGCGGAAGAGTGGGAAGCGCTGACCGGTTGCCGCATCTGCGAAGGCTTCGGCATGACCGAGACCTCGCCGGTGGTGACGATGAATCCGCTGGATGCCATCCGTCTCGGCACCATCGGCATGCCGGTGCCCAACACCGAGCTGAAAACCATTACCGATGATGGTGAAACCACGCCAATCGGCGATGCCGGGGAGCTCTGCGTGCGCGGCCCGCAGGTCATGAAGGGCTACTGGCAGCGCCCGGATGCCACCGCTGAAACCATCGATGCTGATGGCTGGCTGAAGACCGGCGACATCGCCGTGATTCAGCCCGATGGCTATCTGCGTATTGTGGATCGCAAGAAAGACATGATTCTGGTGTCGGGCTTCAATGTCTATCCGAACGAAATTGAAGATGTTGCCGCGCTGCACGCCGGCGTGCTGGAAAGCGCTGCGGTTGGCATCCCTGACGAAAAGTCGGGCGAAGTGGTGAAGCTGTTCGTGGTCAAGAAAGACCCGGCGCTGACCTCGGAAGCCCTGATGACGCATCTGCGCGCCAACCTCACCGGCTACAAGGTGCCGCGTACGATTGTCTTCCGGGCTGACTTGCCGAAATCGAATGTCGGCAAGATCCTGCGCCGCGAGCTGCGCGGCGCCTGAGGCTCGTGGTCAAGGCGTACCAAGGTGCCGGGCATGTTCCGACCGAGATTGACTGGTCGGCCGACCTGCCGGTGCTGGCGGTACGCGACGAGCTGATTGCCGCCATTGCGCAGCATCAGGTCGTCATCGTGGCCGGCGAGACCGGCTCCGGCAAGACCACGCAGCTGCCGAAAATCTGCCTGGCGGCCGGTCGTGGCCGTCACGGCCTGATCGGCCATACCCAGCCGCGCCGGATTGCGGCGCGCACGGTGGCGACGCGCATGGCGTCGGCGTCGACGCGAATGTCCACCTGCCCGCCGTTTCCGTATTTCAACGCGTTGCCGACGACATTCTGGAGGGCGGACGTGATCGCCGAGGTATCAGCCAGCACGTCTGGCAGCGGGACGGCCGCCTGCACGGTCACCGGCGCGTCGTCGAACGATGTGAGCGTCACCGCCGTGCCCGTGATGGTCAAGGTGGCGTTGGTCGAAGGGCTATAGGTCGAGCCATTGCCCGTGGCACCGCCCGCCAGGGCCAGCCCGGCCAGGCCGCGCAGCTCGCCGGCGTGGACCCCCAGCCCGTGCTCGCCGCCGACGCGTCGCGCGCGCCCTGGTACGCCCGCTCGGTCGATTCCACCTACCTCACCGGCAAGCGCGTGTTCGTGTTCGGCGACGGCACTCATGCCCTCGCCGCTGCCCGCATCGCGAGCCGTGAGCTTGGCTTCCAAGTCGTGGGCCTCGGCACCTACAGCCGCGAAATGGCCCGCGACATTCGCGAAGCGGCCAAGGGCTATGGCTGCGAAGCGCTGATCTGCGACGACTACCTGGAAGTGGAAGCGAAAATAGCCGAGCTGCAACCGGAACTGGTGCTCGGCACCCAGATGGAGCGCCACATCGCCAAGCGCCTGGGCCTGCCCTGCGCGGTGATCTCGGCGCCGGTGCACGTGCAGGACTTCCCGGCGCGCTATTCACCGCAGATGGGTTTCGAAGGCGCCAACGTGCTGTTCGACACCTGGGTGCACCCGCTGATGATGGGCCTGGAAGAACACCTGATCGGCATGTTCCTCGAAGACTTCGAATTCCATGCCGGGGCTGCGCCTTCGCATTTGGGCAGC
>CALEYY010000344.1 GCA_937928295.1 uncultured Moraxellaceae bacterium | reverse complement strand
TTGTCGCCGTAGCGGGTCTCCAGATAGCGCTCGGTCACACCGGCGACATCGGCGCTGACCTCGCCCGACAGGGGCGCGATCATCACCGGCTCGAGGCCGGAATTGATCAGGAAGGCGATCGGCTCGCCCGCCGGGGTGGAGACCCTGAACACCCCGAGCGACGGATCGATGATCGTCTCGTTAGGGTTGCTGGCGACGGCGGCCTGCTGGGCCCGGCGGCCGATCACCACCGTCGTCCCCTGGGCGTAGCCGGCCTCGGCGGGCTGCAGGGCAGCCAGGGCCTGTTTCACCGACTGCATGGTCGCGGCCATGACCTGGTCGGTGATCTTGGGCGATCCCGGCAGCAGAATGCCGGCGACGACATGGTCGATCCGCACCATGCTGTGGTTGTGGGTCACGGCCACCACCACGTTCTGCAGCGGCGCCTTGGCCTCGGCGGCGCGGATGGTGGCGACGGCGGCCACGGTGGTTCGGTCTGGGCCGAGGCCGATGTGGGCGTGAACACGCTGGTGGACTATCGCTATATACGCCAGTTCCGCGCCGAGCGCGGCGGCAACGGCCGTGGCGCTAACTGCACCGGCAAGAGTGGCGATGACATCGTGCTGAAAGTGCCCGTGGGCACGACCTTGCTTGACGAAGTCACCGGCGAAATGCTCGGCGATCTGACCGAGGGTGGTCAGCGCATTCTCCTCGCCCGCGCCGGTCGCGGCGGCATGGGTAACATCAACTTCAAAAGCTCGACCAACCGCTCGCCGCGCAAAACCACCGACGGCGTTGTTGGCGAGCTGCGCGAACTGCGTCTGGAGCTGAAAGTGCTGGCGGATGTAGGCCTGCTCGGCCTGCCCAATGCCGGTAAGTCGACCTTTATTCGCGCTGTTTCGGCCGCGAAGCCGAAGGTGGCGGATTATCCGTTCACCACGCTGGTGCCCAACCTCGGCGTGGTCGATGTGGATAGGCATCGTTCGTTCGTCATGGCCGACATTCCCGGTCTGATCGAAGGTGCATCGGACGGTGCCGGGCTTGGCATCCGCTTCCTCAAGCATCTGGCACGCACGCGCTTCCTGCTGCATCTGGTCGATATCGCGCCGTATGACGAGACCGATCCGGTGCATGCCGTGAATGTGATTGCGCATGAGCTGGAACGGTTTTCGCCGACGCTGGCGGGCTTGCCGCGCTGGCTGATCCTGAACAAGACTGACTTGGTGCCGTCGGCGGAAGAAGTCGATGCTCGTTGCGACGACATCGTGGCGCGCCTGGGCTGGACTGGCCCGGTGTTTCGCACTTCCGGTCTGACCAAGGACGGCGCGATGGCGGTGTGTTATCGCCTGATGGAAGCGATCGAGGAGCAGCGTGCCGCCGAGGCTGCCGACCCGGCACTGGCCGAGGCCGAGCAGGCCAAGCGCGAGCAGTTGGTGCAGGAAGGTCGCGAGCGCATTCGTGAGCTCGATGTGCGCCGTTCTGCCGAACGGCGTGCGCAGCGCATGGGCATCGACCCATCGCAGCTGGATGACGACGAAGATGACGACTGGGATGAAGATGCCGAGGACGCGCCGGAAATCATCTATCGCCCGTAAGCGCGGTTGATGGCGCAAGCCGGTCTGGTGCGCGAGCAGGCTTGAGCCGCCGCGCGCCAGGCCGCACAATCGCAGCTTCATTATTCGCCATGCTTTATTGGAGCAGGCTTCCGAGATTTCGCATCATGTCTTTGCACCGCTCGCGCCTCCGGCATGCCCGCCGCTGGGTCGTCAAAATCGGCTCGGCCTTGCTCACCGACAATGGTCAGGGCCTGGATCAGGCCGCCATGGCGGCGTGGGTGGCGCAGATGGTGGCGCTGAAGGCGCGCGGCATCGAGCTGATTCTGGTGTCGTCGGGCGCGGTCGCCGAGGGCATGGTGCGCATGGGTCTGAGCCAGCGCCCGGAGTCTGTGCCGGCGCTGCAAGCCTGTGCCGCCATCGGCCAGATGGGCCTGGTGCAAGCCTACGAATCGCATTTCCGCGAGCACGGCGTGCGCACCGCCCAGGTGCTGCTCACGCACGACGATCTCGCCGATCGCAAACGCTATCTCAATGCCCGCAGCACGCTGCGCACGCTGATGGACTGGGGCGTGCTTGCCGTCATCAATGAAAACGACACCGTCGCCACCGATGAAATCCGCTTTGGCGACAACGACACGCTGGGCGCGCTGGTGGCCAATCTGGTTGAGGCCGAGGCGCTGATCATCCTCACCGATCAAGAAGGCATGTTCGACCGCGACCCACGCAATGACCCCGATGCCGTGCTGTTGCCGGAAGTGCAGGCCATGGACGAGCGCTTGCTGGCGATGGCCGGTGGTGGCGGCAAGTTCGGTCGCGGCGGCATGGTGACGAAAGTGCGCGCGGCGCGGCTGGCGGCGCGCTCGGGCTGTGCCACGGTCATCGCCAGTGGTCGGGGCGCAGATGTGCTCACGCGCATTGCCGATGGCGAAGTGCTGGGCACGCTGCTGCTGCCCGAGCAGGACAGGCTGGCCGCGCGCAAACAGTGGCTGGCCGGGCATCTGCAGCATGCTGGTCGCCTGTTACTCGATGCCGGTGCGGTGAAGGCGCTGCAAAGCGGCGGCCGCAGCCTGTTGCCGGTGGGTGTGCGCGAAGTGCAGGGCGCGTTTTCGCGCGGTGAGGTTGTTGCTTGCGTGGATGAGCAGGGCCGGCAAGTTGCCGTCGGCATGGTCAACTACAGCAGCGACGAGGCGGCGCGCATTGCCGGGCAGGCCTCCGAGCGCATCGAAAGCCTGCTGGGCTATGTGGACGCGCCTGAGCTTATTCATCGCGACAACATGGTGGTGATCTA
Organism: uncultured Moraxellaceae bacterium; assembly: GCA_937928295.1. Taxonomy (GTDB): domain Bacteria; phylum Pseudomonadota; class Gammaproteobacteria; order Pseudomonadales; family Moraxellaceae; genus Perlucidibaca. The sequence continues at coordinate 12,710 of CALEYY010000344.1, read as the reverse complement.
GATGGCGCTGTTCTGAATGAGAGGGATCTAGCGCCATGATCGCTCAGCGTGGCCGCGTCCTGCTGGCACTGACATCGCTCTATCTGGTCTGGGGTTCGACCTATCTCGCCATGCGCTGGGCCATTGAAGGCATGGCGCCGCTGTTCATGGCTGGCGTGCGCTATGTCGTCGCCGGCGGCATCATTTACGGATTTCTCGCCTGGCGTGGCTATGCTCGCCCGACGCCTCGGCAATGGCGCAACGCCGGCTTCGTCGGCACGCTGCTGCTGGTTGGCGGCAACGGTGGCGTCGGGCTGGCGATGGAGGCGGGCGTGAATTCCGCGCTGTCGGCCACGGTGGTGGCGCTGACGCCACTCTGTGCGGCCCTGTTCTCGCGCATCTGGGGTCAGCGCACCACGGCGCGCGAATGGCTGGGCCTGCTGCTCGGCGTACTTGGCATCGTCTTGCTGAAACAGGGCGATGGCCTGGCTGGCTCCGTCTTCGGTTTTGCCGTGCTGATCTGTGCCGCGCTGATCTGGTCGTTCGGTTCCATGTGGGGCAAGCACCACGAACAGCCCAATGTGTGGATGGCCAGCGCCGTGCAGATGCTGGTGGGCGGTGTGGCCCTGCTCACGGTGAGCCTGCTGCGTGGCGAAGCTTGGGGGCTGCCGGCCTCGGCGCAGAGCTTCTGGGCGCTGGTGTATCTTATCTTCATTGGCGCCATCGTCGGCTTCTCATCGTATGTGTATCTGCTGGCCACCGTGCGACCGGCGCTGGCGACCAGCTATGCCTATGTCAATCCGGTCGTGGCCGTCGCGCTCGGCGTCTGGCTTGGCGGTGAAACGGTGGATGCCGCCGAGCTATGGGGGCTGGCGGTGATTCTGTTCGGCGTGCTGCTGGTGTGCTGGCCGGTGGCGACGCCTGTTGATAAACCTCGGAATGCTTTATGACCACGCGCCAGCTTGTTCTACTCTTGCTCGCCATTCTGCTCGCCGCGATGTGCGGTGGCGGCATCGCTGGCTGGTGGCTGTTTCAGCATGTCGATGCCCGCGTTCAGCTCAGTCACCAACCCGCTGTGGTTTCCCTGCCCGAGCCCTTGCGCGTTACCGCCGATGTGCTCAATGCCCTTGATGTCCGCATTGATGGCGATATTGCTGCACGAGTGCCTGTCGATCAGCTCATCACTGTGCAGCTGAACGACACCCTGCATGTCACCGCCTCGGTCGATAGCGAAGTGCCCATCCGCATGACCGTGCCTGTGCGTGAGCAAGTCCCCGTCGATCAGATTGTCCATGTCGATACCACCGTGCAGGTTCGTGTGCTTGGCCGCGACCTGACCTTGCCCGTGCGCGGCGATGTGCCGATCAAGGCCGTCATCCCGGTCAGTCTCGACATTCCCGTGGATCAGCGCGTGCGCGTGAAGTTCAGCACCCCGGCCGATGTCCGCATTGCCCAGCCCCTGCGCGTGCCGCTGAAGGCCGAGATCGCTGCTGTCGTGCCCGTACACAGCCAGCTGCGGGTGCCGGTGCAGTCGGCACTGCAGGCGACAGTCCAGGTCCATGGTCCGGTGCGCGCCATCATCGAGCAGGCTGATCTGCGCTTGCCGCTGCGTAATCTGGCGCTAGATGTGAAGCGCGCACAGCCATGACGCTGACGCCACGGCGGGTCATCGGCCTGTCGCTCATGGTCGTACTGACCTGCCTGCTCGGCGGGGGGCTCGGTGTGTTGATCTACCTGCGCTTGGTCGTCGACCTCGATGTCAGTCAGCAGCGCATCTGGCTGCGGCTGCCCGATGGCCTGCGCGCGCAGGCGGATATCAAGGATCCGGTGCCGGTCAGGATTGATGGCATGGTCAGTGCCAGCGTCCCTATCAACCAGACATTTCAGCTGCCGCTGCGCGGAAGCTATGTCGCGCAAGTGGCTTTCAATGCCGACATCCCGCTGAAAACCAGCGTCACCTATAAAGGCAGCATTCCGATCCGGGCCTTTGCTGACTTGCGCGGCAGCACCGCGCTGGTGGTGGACTCGCGCTTTTTGCCGAAATTCGACCTGATGGCGCGCGTGCCGCTGAGCTTTGATTTGCCGGTGACGCTGACGGTACCCATTGATACCCGCATTGCCCTGGCCTATCGCGGGCCATTGAGTTTTACGCTGAACCAGAATTTGGCACTGCCGATACGCACCGTGGTGCATGCCCGATTTCCGTTGCATCGCGATGCACAAGCGCCGGTGCTGGCGCGCATCGGCTTGCAGGTGCATGCACCGACGGCGGCTATCCCGCTGGTGATTGAACAGGCCACGCTGCGCCTGCCGTTGTCGCAGATGTCGCTGCAGCGCAGTGCACCCTGATGCCGTCCGATCATGGCGGAATTTGATCCAGATCAATAAAGCTGATGCGTGATCATGATGTCATGGCCTTATCAATCGTGATGAGGAGAAATGTCATGTGGATCGAACTGTTGGGTAGCTGGAGCGGTTTCTTGTCGTTTGTCGTGATCCTGCTGTCAGCCGTGGCTATTCCGTTTGGCGTGATGTGGGCATTGATGCGCAAGGTCAAAGGGCCGATCGAGCTTTCGCACGAGCCTAAAGCATCGGCGCCCGCGCATCATTCCGAATGGCACAACCAGCGCTACGAGCACTGACGCTGCAGATGCTCATGGAGTCCGGCCTGATCCAGCAGTGTGATCTGGCGTCCGGCTACTGCAATCATGCCGTCGGCTTGCAGGCGATGCAGTGAGCGGCTGACCGTCTCCAGGGCTAGGCCAAGATAGTTGGCCAGATCTTCCCGTGTCATGGTCAGGCGCAAGGCATCCGCCGACAGTCGCCGGCGCGTCTGTCGCGCAGACCAGCTCAGTAGAAAGCTCACCAGCCGTTCTTCGGCACTGGTCTGGCTGAGCATATGCATGCGCTGGTAATCAGCGCGAATTTCGGTGCTCATGATCTGGAACAGATGGCTTTGCAGCTCAGGCAGTTGCTGCGATAGCTTACTCATGGCGTGCACCGGTAGCTCGCAAAGCCCTGCTTTTTCGGTGGCGATGGCCGTGCTGGCACAGTGTGACTGCGCTAGGTTGTCGAGCCCGATGACTTCGCCCGGCAAATAGAAGCCGGTGACCTGTGTTGTGCCATCGGCTTGCGTCATGACGGTTTTCAGTGCGCCCGAGCGTACGGCGTAGATGGCGTTTGAGCTGTCACCCTGCCGATAAATGCTGTCCCCTTTGCTCAAGACTTTCTGTGCATTGATCAGGTTGCCGAGTTGCTTCAGCGCTGCCGGCTCGAAGCTGGGTGGGAAGCAGATCTTGTGCAGACCGCAATCGATGCAGCGCGATGTCGGCAGGGGACTGGTCATGATGTCTTTCCGCAGAATGCGATCAATCTTGAGCATAACAGCGTCCATAAAAAAACCGGTCCAAGGGACCGGTTTTTTCTATCCACACGCTTTTCGTCCGCAAAGAGCGCCGTCAGGCGCAGCGAACGCAGAGCTTAGGCGAGAGCCTTGACCTGTGCGTTCAGACGACTCTTGTGACGAGCTGCCTTGTTCTTGTGGATGATGCCCTTGTCGGCGATACGATCAATGATCGGCACGGCAACAGTGTAAGCAGCTTGCGCTACGGCCTTGTCGCCGGAGGCGATGGCGTTCACGACTTTCTTGATGTAGGTACGCACCATGGAGCGCAGGCTCGCATTGTGCAGGCGCTGCTTGTCGTTTTGACGAGCGCGCTTCTTGGCTTGTGCAGAGTTGGCCACAGGGCGACTCCTAAATAAATCGGTGAATAAAGTGTCTCAAATATGCGGGTTTGCATATCTAAAATCAGGCGCGTAATGATGCCGATGCAATCGCCTTAAGTCAACTACTTAGGTGGCGATACTGAGGCGGCTGGGCTAACATCACGCCGCGCATCAGGAGTCGTCATGTCCAACCCACCTTTGCAGTCTGCCAATAGCCGCCTCTGGCGCTCGACCTTTATTGTCAGTGCCATGACGCTGTTGTCGCGCATTGCCGGTCTGGTGCGCGACATGGTGTTCATGAACCTGTTCGGCGCCGGCAAGCTCATGGATGCCTTTTTGGTGGCCTTCAAGATTCCTAATTTTTTGCGCCGCCTGTTTGCCGAGGGCGCATTTTCGCAGGCTTTTGTGCCGGTCTTGAGCGATGTTCGTGCGCAGCGCGGCGACGCCGCCGTACGCCAGCTGATTGACCATGTTGCCGGCTCGCTGACGCTGATCATCGGCAGTATTAGCGCGATTGCGATTGTATTTGCGCCGGCCATCATCTTCATTTTTGCGCCGGGCTTTCGTGAGGATGCGCTGCGCTTCGATCTCGCCGCCGACATGCTGCGCATCACCTTTCCTTATTTGCTGCTGATTTCGCTGACGGCGTTTGCTGGCGGCATTCTCAATACTTACGGCCGCTTTGGCGCATCCAGCTTCACGCCGGTACTGATGAACCTGAGCATGATCGGCTGTGCAATCTGGCTGGCGCCGTTGCTGACCACGCCGATCATGGCGCTGGCTTGGGGCGTGCTGATTTCCGGCATTGTCCAGCTCGGCTTTCAGTGGCTGCCGCTGCGTCAGATCAATCTGGTGCCGCGCTTCAAGCCCGACTTCAAAGACCCGGATGTGAAGCGCATTCTGACGCTGATGATTCCGGCCATGTTTGGCGTGTCGGTGAGTCAGATCAATCTGTTGCTGGATACCATTCTGGCGTCGTTCCTGGTGGCCGGTTCGGTGTCGTGGCTGTATACCGCCGAGCGCCTGACGGAGCTGCCGCTGGGCTTGATCGGCATCGCCGTGGCCACGGTGATTCTGCCGACGCTATCGACCAAGCATGCAGAAAAATCCGATACCGAATTTCGCGGCACCATCGATTGGGCGCTGAAAGTGATTGTCATGGTCGGCGTGCCGGCATCGCTGGCGATGGGCATTCTGGCCGAGCCGCTGATGGCGTCGTTGTTCCATCACGGTGAGTTCGATAGCACCGATGTGGTGAAGTCGGCGATGGCTTTGCAGGCGCTGTCTGGCGGCATTCTTGCCTTCATGCTGATCAAGGTCTTCGCGCCGGCGTTTTATGCGCGCCAAGACACGAAAACACCGGTACGCATCGGCATCATCGCCATGATTGCCAACATGGTCTTCAATCTGATGCTGGTCTGGCATCTGGAGCATGTCGGCTTGTCGCTGGCCAGTACTTTGTCTGCTTTCTTGAATGCCGGCCTGCTCTATAAAGGGCTGCATCAGAAGGGCATCTACCGATTTGAGCGGCATTGGATCGCGCTGTCGCTGCGTTTTGCGCTGGCCAATGCGGTGATGGTGGCGGTGCTGCTGGCCATCACGCCGGATAGCAGTTGGTGGCTTGAGGGCCACGGCTGGATTCGCGTGGGCTGGGTGCTGCTGATTTGCGCCGCTGGCGGTGCCAGTTATGGCGTGGCGCTGCTGGCCGTGGGTTTCCGGCCTCGTGAGCTGCGCCATCACTGATGCGCATCCTTTATACTGCGCTGCTTTATATGCTGCCGCACTTTTCATACGGTGATGCCTTGACGAGTTTGCCCCCATGCAACTGATTCGCGGATTGCACAATTTGCGCCCCGAGCATCGGGGCAATGCCGTCACCATCGGCAATTTTGATGGCGTGCATCTCGGCCATCGGGCCATGGTTTCGGCGCTCAAGCAGCGTGCCGACGCCCTTGGCGTGCCGGCCTTGGTGATGTGCTTCGAGCCGCAGCCGCAGGAGTTTTTTGCCGAGGCGGCTGGTCGCGATGCGCCGGCGCGTCTGATGACCTGGCGCGACAAGGTCGAGGCGCTGGCCGAGGCGGGTGCGGATCGCGTGCTGCTGGTGCGTTTTGATGAGCGCTTCCGGGCCTACACCGCACGGGGCTTTATTGATGATCTGCTGGTGGCCGCGCTGGGTGCGCGCCATGTGCTGGTCGGCGATGACTTCCGCTTTGGCTGTGATCGCAGCGGCGATCATGCCTTGCTTACCGCTCGCGGCCAGCAGCAGGGCTTTACGGTTGGGCAGATGCCAACGGTGACGGTGGCCGATGAGCGCGTCAGCAGCACGCGCCTGCGCGCCGCCGTGGCGCAGGCCGACTTTGCCCTGGCCGAGGCGCTGACGGGCCGGCCGTTTGCCGTGGCCGGTCATGTTGTGCATGGCGACAAGCTCGGCCGCACGCTGGGCCTGCCCACGGCGAACCTGCTCATGCATCGGCAGGTTCTGCCCCTGCGCGGTGTCTTCGCGGTCGAGGTGTTCGGGGCCGATGCCGCTGCGCCGGAACGCGCCTGGCCGGCCGTGGCCAATGTCGGTTCGCGACCGACCGTGCAGGGCGTGCAGGCGCGCTGCGAAAGCTTTTTGCTGAATTTTAGCGGTGATCTTTACGGTCGCCGCCTGCGCGTGGTGTTTCGCCACAAGCTGCGTGATGAACAGCGTTTTCCGTCTCTGGATGCGCTGAAAACGGCTATCGAGGCAGATGTTGCCGCTGGCCATGACTACTTTGCGGTGTAACGAGCGCTTTATGGATTACAAGAACACGCTGAACCTGCCGGAAACCGACTTTGCCATGAAGGCCAGCCTGGCCACGCGCGAACCGGCGCGCGTCGAGGCCTGGCGCGAAAAGCAGCTGTATGCGCAGATTCGTGCCGCACGGGCCGGCGCACCGAAGTTCATCCTGCATGATGGCCCGCCGTATGCCAACGGCGATATCCACATCGGTCATGCCGTGAACAAGATCCTGAAAGACATCATCGTGAAAGCGAAGACGATGAGCGGCTTTGATGCGCCCTATGTGCCGGGCTGGGACTGCCACGGCCTGCCCATCGAGCTCAATGTGGAGAAGCAGGTCGGCAAGCCGGGCGTGAAGGTCAGCGCGAAAGAATTCCGCGAAAAGTGCCGCGACTATGCCGCGTCGCAGGTGGCGCGGCAGTCGGTCGATTTCCAGCGCTTGGGCGTGTTCGGCGATTGGGAAAATCCCTACCTGACGATGAACTACACGCAGGAAGCCGACATCATCCGCGTGCTCGGCCAGATCGCAGGCAACGGCCATCTGCACAAGGGCTTGAAGCCGGTGCACTGGTGCATGGACTGTGCGTCGGCACTGGCGGAAGCGGAAGTGGAGTATCAGGACAAGACATCGGCGGCGATTGATGTGGGTTTTGCGGTGGTGGATGCTGGTGATTTTTCGACGCGCGTTGGCGTTGCTGCGCTTGGCAAAGCCGTGCCGACCGCCGAACTGGTGATCTGGACCACGACGCCGTGGACGCTGCCGGCCAACCAGGCGGTGTCGCTGCATCCCGAGCTGGCTTATGTGCTGGTGCGCGTGAGTGTTCCCGCTGGTGAAGGCGTGCGCGGTGTGCGTCATCTCGTGCTCGCCGAGTCGCTGTGGGAAGCCGCCGTGGCTCGTTATGAAGGCAGCGATGCCGAAGTGCTGGCGACATTCGCCGGCCAGGCGCTGGAAGGTCTGCAATTACAGCATCCGTTCTACGAACGCGTGGTGCCGGTGATCGTTGGCGAGCATGTCACGGCCGATGCCGGCACCGGCGCTGTGCATACCGCGCCCGGTCACGGTCAGGACGACTTTGTCATCGGCCGCGTCTACGGCTTGCCGGTGGACAATCCGGTCGATGGCAACGGCGTGTTCCTGCCGAGCACGCCGCGCTTTGCCGGCCTGCATGTGAACAAGGCCAACGACGCCATCCTCGACGCCCTGCGCGAGCCGCGCGCCGATGGTTCGTTCGCGCTGCTCTGCTACAAGAAGATTCAGCACAGCTATCCGCACTGCTGGCGCCACAAGACGCCGATCATCTTCCGTGCCACGCCGCAGTGGTTCATCAGCATGACTCAGAATGGTCTGCGTGATAACGCACTGGCGGCCATCCAGCAGGTGCAGTGGCTGCCGGACTGGGGTCAGGCGCGTATCGAAGGCATGGTCGCCGGGCGTCCGGACTGGTGCATCTCGCGTCAGCGCACCTGGGGTGTGCCGATCACGCTGTTCGTGCACAAGGAAACCGGCGAGCTGCATCCGCGCACGGCCGAGCTGATCGAGCAGGTCGCGCTGCGCGTTGAGGCCGAGGGCATCGAGGCATGGTTCTCGCTGGCGGCCAGCGAGCTGCTGGGTGATGAAGCCGATCAGTATGACAAGGCCACCGACACGCTCGATGTCTGGTTCGATTCCGGCGTGACCCACGCCTGCGTGCTCAAGCGTTTCGACGGCCTGCAGTATCCGGCTGATCTTTATCTGGAAGGCTCGGATCAGCATCGCGGCTGGTTCCAGTCATCGCTGCTGACGGCGGTGGGTGCCAATGGCTCGGCCCCGTTCAAGACCGTGCTCACGCATGGCTTCACGGTCGATGGCCAGGGCCGCAAGATGTCGAAGTCGGTGGGCAATGTGGTCGCGCCGCAGAAGGTCATGCAGACCCTCGGCGCCGACATCATCCGTCTCTGGGTCTCGGCCACCGATTATCGCGGCGAGATGTCGGTCAGCGACGAAATTCTCACGCGCATGTCCGACAGCTATCGCCGCATCCGCAACACGCTGCGCTTCCTGCTGTCGAACCTGAACGGCTTCGACCCGGTGCGCGATGCTGTCCCGGCCGCCGACATGCTGGCGCTGGATCGCTGGGTGGTGGATGCCGCCGCGCGTCTGCAGGATGACATCCGCGTGGCCTACGATGATCTGCAGTTCCACCAGATCTATCACAAGCTGCACAACTTCTGCGTGGTCGAGCTCGGCGGCTTCTACCTCGACATCATCAAGGATCGTCAGTACACCACGCAGGCGCAGTCGCTGGCGCGGCGCTCGGTGCAGACCGCGCTCTGGCACATCGCTGAGGCGTTCGTGCGCTGGGCGGCGCCCATCCTCAGCTTTACCGCCGAGGAAATCTGGGAAGTGCTGCCGGGTGAGCGCGTCGGCTCGGTGTTTCTGGCCGAGTGGTACACCGGCCTGGCGCGTCTGCCGGAAGATCAGCCGTTGCTCACGCGCGACTACTGGACGCAGGTGCTGGCGGTGAAGTCGGCGGTGAACAAGCAGATCGAAGAGGCACGCAATCGCAAGGAAGTCGGCTCGGGGCTGTCGGCCGAGGTCGAGCTGTTTGTCACGCCGGTGCTGAAAGACTTGCTGACGCCGCTGGGCGATGAGCTGCGCTTCGTGCTCATCACCTCGGCCGTGCGTCTGCGTGCGCTGGCTGAAGACGGTGGCGTGGCCACGGATGTGGAAGGTTTGCGCGTGGCCGTGCTGGCGTCGGCGCATGCCAAGTGCGCGCGTTGCTGGCATTACCGCGCCGATGTCGGCAGTCATGCTGAGCACCCGGAGATCTGCGCGCGTTGCGTCGCCAATGTTGCGGGTTCGGGCGAGGAGCGCTGCTATGCGTAAGCTTGTCGCCGCCCCCTGGGGCTGGTTGTGGGTCGCCGTGGCGGTGTTCGTGGCGGATTACTTCACCAAGGTCTGGGCTACCGAGTCGCTGGTCTACGGCTGGCCGCGTTTCGTGCTGCCGTTCCTGAACTGGACGCTGGCACACAACACCGGGGCGGCATTTAGCTTTCTGCACGATGCCGGTGGTTGGCAGCGCTGGTTTTTTGTGGCCATCGGCGTGCTGGTCAGCGTCTTTCTGCTGGTCTGGCTGAAGCGCCTGCCCTCCGGTTCGCGTTGGCTGCCGGTGGCCATCGTGCTGCTGCTCGGCGGTGCCTGGGGCAATCTCTACGATCGCGCCCTGCAAGGCTATGTCGTTGACTTCATTCATGTGCATTGGGCCGGCTGGAACTTTCCGGCGTTCAATATTGCCGATTGCGGCATTACCGTCGGGGCCATCATGTTGGTCATCGACAGTCTGTTTCTGGAAGCGCGACGCGAGAACAAGTCATGAATGCAGTAGGGCCGGGCAAGCGCGTGAGCTTGCATTTTTCCGTGGCGCTGAGCTCGGGCGAGCAGCTCGACAGCACCCATGAGCGCAACGAGCCGCCAACGCTGGTGTTTGGCGACGGCAGCTTGTTGCCGGCGTTCGAGGCGGCCATCGAGGGCATGAAGGCGGGCGAGCAGGGCCGCTTCGTCATCGCCAACGGGTTTGGCGAGTGGAACGAAGACAGCGTGCAGCATTTTCCGCGCCACCAGTTCGGCGAGCAGCTGCTGGAGCCTGGCATGGTCATGCATTTTGCCGATGCCAGCGGCGCCGAGCTGCCGGGCATCATCAAGGATTTGCCGGAAGGCATCGTGGTGGTGGATTTCAACCATCCGCTGGCCGGGCGCGAGCTGGTATTCAGCGTCGATATCCTGCGTGTGATGGACGCTGATGCTAGCGCCGTCACGCTGAACTGAATTAGAGAAGGAGCCGGTCATGGACATCAAACTTGCCAATCCGCGCGGCTTCTGTGCCGGCGTTGATCGAGCCATCGAAATCGTCAATCGCGCGCTGGAGGTTTTCGGTCGCCCGATCTATGTCCGCCACGAGGTCGTGCACAACAAGTTTGTGGTCGATGACCTGCGCAATCGCGGCGCAGTCTTTGTCGATGAGCTGGATCAGGTGCCCGACGATGCCATCGTCATCTTTTCCGCGCATGGCGTATCGAAGACCGTGCAGAGTGAGGCCGCCGCGCGTGGCCTTAAAGTGTTCGACGCGACCTGCCCGCTGGTCACCAAGGTGCACATGGAGGTCGCGCGCTATGCCCGCACCGGCACCGAAGCGATCCTGATCGGCCACGCCGGGCACCCGGAAGTGGAAGGTACCATGGGTCAGTACGAGCGCCATTACGGCGGCGACATCTACCTCGTGGAAGATGAGGCCGATGTGGCCAAACTGGTCGTGCGCAACCCGGAAAATCTGGCGTTTGTTACCCAGACCACGCTTTCGGTAGACGACACCGCGCGCGTCATCGACGCCCTGCGCGCCAAGTTTCCGGCCATTCAGGGCCCGCGCAAAGACGACATCTGCTACGCCACACAGAATCGCCAGGATGCCGTGAAGACGCTGGCCGAGCAGTGCCAGGTCGTGCTCGTGGTGGGCTCGCCGAACTCGTCGAACTCCAATCGCCTGCGCGAGCTGGCCGAGCGCATCGGCGCTCAGGCCTACCTGATCGACAACGCCGATCAGATTGAAAAAGCCTGGCTGCAGGACGCGAAAGCCGTCGGCGTCACAGCCGGTGCTTCGGCCCCGGAAGTGCTGATCGCACAGGTCATCCAGCGCCTCAGCGATTGGGGCGGCAATGCCCCGGAAGAGCTGGCAGGCCGCCCGGAGCACATCGTTTTTTCCATGCCGAAAGAGCTGCGCATTCCCGTCAAGGCGGTGTGAGAGCGCGCTGATGGCTTGGCGATTGGCGATTGGCGATAAGCCGTTTGCCGTTGGTCGTGCTATTCGTCGCCCGTGGTAGCGAAACGCCAGAAGCTGTCCTAGCTTTTAAACACAGACAGGAAGTCTGTGCTGGAGAGTGGTCATGGATGACGCGAGCCAAGGATGGCGACGATACATTCCCCCGATGCACATTGCTGCTGTGCGCGCCTGTCCGGCGCGTGCGGTTTCAATGCGCGCTTCTTCAATTCGCGGCATGGGCCTGCCCGAGGCCTTGATTGCGCTGGCTTTGCTGAGCGTGGCCTTGAATGGCCTGCTCGCGGCACATTGGCAGGCGCGTCAGTTGCAGCGCAGCGCAGCCTCTCGCCAGCATGCCGTCATGGCGCTGCAAGATTTTGCTGTGCGCTGGCGGCTGAACCCTTCCGGTGACGCTAGCTATCGCAATGCCTTGGCGCAGCCACTGCCCGACAAACCTGCCGTAGATGCTTGCCAGTGGCAGGTCTGCACGCCAGCGGCGCGCGCTCAGGCCGATGTTTCGGCGTTGGCTCTGCAGCTGCAACAAGGGTTGACTCACCCGCAGTGGCGCTTCGAACCGTGTACGGATGCGCTGGCGAATTGCCTGCTGGTGGCTTGGGCCGGCACGGAAGCGAGTGCCGGCCCAGAAGGCGCTTGTCTGGATGCCAGTGCGCAGCGCCGGCCCGGCGCGCAATGCACTCGGCTGGTGTTACCATGACAGCTGCCATGACGGGCGCAGCCGTGACCGATCGTGTGAGGCGCGCCGGCATGAAACGACGGCCGGTTGCCGATCAATGCGGCATGGCCTTGGCGGAGTGGCTGCTGGCCAGCGCACTCGGCCTGCTGATTCTGATGGCGGCTGTGGCCTGGCTGAACAGCAGCTGGCAACTCGCGATTGCACAACGGCAACCCTTGCAGATGGCCAATGCCGGTGCTTGGATATTGCAGCGCATCAGCCTCAGCGCCGATCTGGCGGGCTTCGGCGCGGTGCATCCCTTGGCGTTGGATGACCCCCGATTGGGCGCCTGGCGCAGCGAAAACAATCTCAGCGTCGGCAAGCCGGCCAGCGACCAACTGACCTTACAGCGCCTGCTCGATCAGGATTTGCTGGATTGCGAAGGTACGCGCGTGCTGGCCGGCAATGTGCTGGTCGAGCGTTACTTCATGCGTACCGACAGCAGCGCGGCCGGCTGGGTGCTGGCCTGCGATGCGGGTCAGTGCAATGCCGATAGCTGTAGTCGCCTGGGCGATGCCGGTGCGGCCTTGCTGGCAGACATCGACAGTTTTCAAGTGCTCTATGGCGTGCCTGCAGCGTCCGGTCAGGCCAGCCAGTATGTGGATGCCACGGTGCTGAAAAATCTGTCGCCGACGCCGCGTGTGCTCAGCGTGAGAGTCGGCGTGTTGCTGCATGGCAGCGAGTCCTTGCCGCGCAAGCGCCGTTGGCAGCCGCCACA
>CALEYY010000343.1 GCA_937928295.1 uncultured Moraxellaceae bacterium | reverse complement strand
TTGAGGGCATTTTTGCCAGTCATGGCCCCGAGTATCTGATCAATACCTTTGTGCCCACGCTGGATGCTTTCCTGCTGCGCATGGCTCGCTTTCCCATGCCGGTGGTGATGGCCATGAACGGCCATGCCTATGCCGGCGGTGCCTTGCTCGCCGCTACCGGTGATTTCCGTGTGATGCGCGCTGATCGTGGCCGCTTCTGCTTCCCGGAAGTGGACATCAAGCTGCCGTTCACGCCCATCATGGACCAGATCGTGAAGTTGCTGCCGAATGCGCAGGCGGCCTGGACGATGGCGGTGACGGCCGCTGCCTGGGGTGGCGAAGAGTGCTTGCAGCGCGGCGTGGTCGATGCCGCCGTGGGCGAGTCGGAAGTGCTGCCGAGCGCGCTGGCGATGGCGCAGCATCTCGCCAGCAAGGATCGCAGCACCTATGCCGCGATCAAGCGTCGCTGGCGTTCGGGTTTCGCGCAGTTCGCCTGAGGCCCGTATTCGGGCTCAGTGATCGCCACCGCCAAAACGATCCAGGTTCTTGGCGGTGGGCATCAGCAATAGCAAGGGCAGGGCAAACACCAGCATCAGGCTGAACTGCGAGAACAGGTGCTCGAAGGCAATCATCGACGCCTGTGCGGTCATCTGCGCATCCAGCAGACGGTACATGGCCTCGGGCAGATCCGCATGATTGACGCCTTTGCTGGTCAGCAGCTGCTGCATCAGAAACTCGTAGTCGCGTGTGGTTTGTGACAGCTCGCTCACAGACAGGCTGATATCAGCCTTGAAAGTTGCCTGCAGATGGCTGAACTGGGTGGCTGCCGCAGCAATGCCGACGGAGCCGCCGAGCTGACGAATCAGCGTGTACAGCCCGGTGGCGCCGGCAATCTGCTCCGGTGCGATGCGTGCCATGGCGAGCGCATTCAGCGGCACAAACAGCATGCCCAGCCCGACGCCACGCCAGATCAGCGGCCAGAAGAAATCGGCATGACCGGACTCGGTGGTGAAGGCCTGATGCTGGTACATCGACACGCCGAAAATGACGACCCCGAGAATGGCTATCCAGCGTAAATCAATGTTGAGGCGAACCAGCGTCTTGCCCATCACGGCCATGGTCACGCCGCTGGCAATGGCGCCGGGCAGAATCACCAGCCCGGTCTCCCAAGCGTTGTAATTGAGCAGCGATTGCAGGTACAGCGGCAGGTAGAAAATGGTGCCGAACAGCGCCATGCCGAGCAGGAACGAGAACACGATGCTGGCCGAGAATTGCGCATCGCGCAGCGGCGAGAAGTCCACGACGGGGTGTTCCGTGCGCAGCTCATGCCAGACAAAAGCCACCAGCGACGCCACGGTGATGGCGGCCAGCGCCTGAATTTCATGCGAATCGAACCACTGCTCGTGCTCGCCGCGCTCCAGCATGATCTGCAAGGCACCGATGCCCACGGCCAGCAGCAGAATGCCGATCCAGTCCACGCGGTGAATGGCCTGCTTGAAGCGCGAATTGGGCAGATAGTGATTGGCCAGCAGCAAGGCCACCAATCCGAAGGGCAGGTTGATGTAGAAGATCCACGGCCAGGAGCTGTGGTAGGTGATGTAGCCGCCCACGGTCGGGCCCAGCGTGGGGCCGACCATGATGCCGAGGCCGAAGATGGCCATGCCGCTGCTCAGCTCCTTGAGCGGGAATGCCTCGTAGATGCTGGCCTGCGCCGTCGCGATCAGACCGCCACCACCCAACCCTTGCACGATGCGCCAGAACACCAGCGACTCCAGTGTGCTGGCATTGCCGCAAAAGAACGAGGCCACGATGAACAGCACGATCGAGCCCATGAAGTAGTTGCGGCGGCCGAAGTAGTTCGACAGCCAGCCGGACAGCGGCAGCACGATCACATTGGCCACGATGTAGCCGGTGGAGACCCAGGTCACTTCTTCCAGCGTGGCCCCGAGATTGCCCATGATCTGCGAGATGGCGACATTCACAATCGAGGTGTCGAGCAGCTCCATCATGGCCGCGAGCGTGACCGTGAAGGCAATCCAGTTACGGTTGCGATAGATCTGCTCGGGGCTGAACTCGCGGTCGCCGATGGCCATTTGTTCAGGACTTCTTGATGGTGACGACGGCACTCATGCCGGCGCGCAGAACCAGATCGGCGTGCTGTTTCGGCATGATTTTCACGCGCACCGGAATACGCTGCACGACCTTGGTGAAGTTGCCGGTGGCGTTGTCGGGCGGCAGCAGCGTGAATTTCGAGCCGGTTGCCGGGCTCAGCGACTCGATCTGGCCTTGCCAGACCACATCCGGGTAGGCATCCACGGTGAACTCGGCGCTACTGCCGAGATTGACCTGCGCCAGCTCAGTTTCCTTGAGGTTGGCGACGACCCAGACGCTGTCTTGACCGACCAGATTCATCATGGGCTGGCCGGGCTGCATGAACTGGCCGGGCTCCACGGTCTTGCGGCTGATCACGCCATCAAATGGGGCCACGATACGGGTGTCGGCGAGCTGATTGGCGGCG
>CALEYY010000342.1 GCA_937928295.1 uncultured Moraxellaceae bacterium | reverse complement strand
CCTCGATCAACAGCAGCGACACATTCTCGGCACCCCCGGAGGCATCGCCGGTTTTCACCACCACCACCGCGATATCGCAGAGATAGCCGTTGGTGATGAAAATCTTCGAGCCGTTGACGATGTAGTCGTCGCCATCGGCAATCGCGCTCGTGCGCACGGCCTGCAAGTCGGAGCCGGTGCCCGGTTCGGTCATGGCGATTGAGCCCACGGCTTCACCGGAAGCCATTTTCGGCAGCCACTTCTGCTTCAGCTCTTCGCTGGCGAAGTTATTGAGGTAGTTGGCTACGATGTCGGAGTGCAGCGAGAAACCGGAAGCGGAGTCGCCGGCACGCGCCTGCTCTTCCATCATGATTACGCTGTAAAGGCGATCTACACCCGATCCGCCGTACTCTTCCGGCATGGTCGAGCAGAGCAGACCCAGCTCGCCGGCCTTGTTCCACAGGCTGCGATCAATATGCTGCTGCTCTTCCCACTTCTCACGGTGTGGGGCCAGTTCTTCTTCAAAGAAACGGCGGGCGGTACGGCGAAAATCTTCATGTTCGGCGCTGAAAATCGTGCGTGGAATCATAGGATTCATAGGGTTAGGGACATTCAAACTCATAACAAAGCACTCCGGAAATAGTCAAAAGTGTCTGCGAACCTCAAGAGAATGACTAAACGGTCTCGCAGCCAGCCGCGTTTATACAAGCGCGACTGCTCGGTCGCAAGCAGTTTATGACTGAACAGTCCTGTTTTTGAAATGCTCCATTGTCAATTACCCGCGTTGCTGCACGCTCAGCACTGACAGGTCACACCGGCGCATGCGAAAATGCGCGCCCCGTTCAATGCTCGCCCCCGGAGATCTCATGTCTGCCTTGTTGCTCGATGGCAAAGCCCTGTCGCTGAAAATGGAAGCCGAGCTCGCCGAGCGCGTGGCGCGCATCAAGGCCGTCAGCGGTCGCACGCCGATTCTGGCCACTATTTTGGTGGGCGATGACCCCGCCTCGGCTACTTATGTGACCATGAAAGGCAAGGCCTGCCAGCGCGTCGGCATGGACTCGATTCGTCTTGAACTACCCAGCGTGACCACGACTGAGCAGCTGCTGGCCGAGATCGCCACGCTCAATGCCAACCCGGATGTGCATGGCATTCTGCTGCAGCATCCAGTGCCGCATCAGATCGACGAGCGCGCCTGCTTCGATGCCATCGCGCTGGAAAAAGATGTGGATGGCGTGACCTGTCTGGGCTTCGGGCGCATGGCCATGGGCGAGCGCGCCTACGGCTCGGCGACGCCGGCCGGCATCATGACGCTGCTCAAGCACTACGGCATCGCGCTGGCCGGCAAGCATGCCGTGGTCGTCGGGCGCAGTGCCATCCTCGGCAAGCCCATGGCGATGATGCTACTCGGGGCCGATTGCACCGTCACCATCTGCCACTCGAAAACGCAGAATCTGGCCGAGTTGATCAAGCAGGCTGATATTGTTGTGGGCGCAGTCGGTCGCCCCGAGTTCATCAAGGCCGACTGGATCAAAGACGGTGCGGTGGTGGTGGATGCCGGCTATCACCCCGGCGGTGTTGGCGACATCGAGTTGAAGCCGCTGGTGGGTCGTGTTGCCGCGTGGACACCGGTACCCGGTGGTGTCGGCCCAATGACCATCGCCACGCTGATAGAACAGTCCGTGCAAGCAGCAGAGCGTCAGCTCGGGTACTGAGCCGTCTCTCCGCAATAAAAACGCCCCGGA
>CALEYY010000341.1 GCA_937928295.1 uncultured Moraxellaceae bacterium | reverse complement strand
ACGCTCTTCCGATCTCATCGACCTCGTGATGCACGCCGTCGCTGGTCACGATGCCGGTAGCATCCGCCCGCTCCACGCCGCCGTTGACCACACTCACCTGCGGCTGGGACAGCGCCTGATAGTAGTCATTGGAAATCAGGATGCGCTTGCAGCCGATGGGATAATCCGGCGTGAGCTTGGCGCGCAACGCCGGATCGCTGACCGTGGCGGCGAGGTGGCGCTGGAACTGGCGCAACGGCATCGCCATGAATTTGTCCGACACCGTGAACGCCAGTGCGTTGCGCTCGTGGCTGAGGTATTGCCAGAGGCGGCTGCCCATCTGCACCTTGGGCAGCTTCGTGAACAGCGCCTGCTCGATGCCGAGGTAGCGGCGATCCGGTTTGGGAATCACATACGGTGCCGAGCGCTGGATCAGCACCAGACTTTTCGCTGTCGGCACGATCTGCGGCACGAACTGGATAGCGCTGGCACCGGTGCCAATCACCGCGATGCGCTTACCCTCCAGCGAAACATCGTAATTCCAGCGCGCGGAATGGAAGACCTGCCCCTGAAACTGCTCGATACCTTCCACGCGCGGCGTTGCCGGCCGGTTGAGCTGGCCCACGGCGGAGATCAGCACGCGGGCCAGAATCGTTTCATTCTGCTCTTTACTATGCTGCGTGGTACTGATGCGCCAAAGGCCGGCGGCCTCATCAAAAGCCGCACCCGTCACTTCGGTATTGAAGCGGGTAAGGCCGCGCAGATCATGCTTGTCGGCACACTCACGCAGATAGGCGTGGATTTCCGCCTGCTGTGCGAATTTGCGCGTCCAGCGCGTGTTCGGCTCGAACGAAAACGAATACAGGTGCGACGGCACATCGCAGGCCGCGCCGGGATAGCGATTGTCACGCCAGACCCCGCCCACATCGGCCTCTTTCTCCAGTATCACCAGATCGCTGAAGCCGGCATCTCTGAGCTGGATGGCCATGCCCAGACCGGCAAAGCCGCTGCCGATGATTACCGCATCATGTACCCGTTGTGTCGTCATGACCTGCACCCTTATTTCTAGACTGGCCGCAGCGTACCGAGAAAAATCAAAAGACTGTATGGTCAGAGCTGCCAATTTATTGATAGTTTCTGCCAAACACCCTTTTCTTCATCCGCCACGCGAGCAGCGCATGAGCACTATATGAGTCCCAGATGAGCAATTGGAACTTCAGACGCCCCATCACCAGTGCCGCCCTGCTGGCCCGACTCGGCCAAGAGCAGGGCATCACGCCCGCCGCCTGCCTGGCCGGCACCGCCCTGACCGAAGCCATGCTGGCCGATCCCACCGCGACCGTCATCGCCGCCGATGAACTGCAGATCGCGCGCAACCTGATCAGCAACCTGGGCGCCGAGCAACCACTGGGGCTGGAAGCCGGGCTGCGCTATCACCTCACCGCCTACGGCATCTGGGGCTACACATTGCTCAGCAGCCCAACGCTGCGCAGCGCCATCGACATCGGCCTGCGTTACCTCGACCTGACCTATGCCTTCTGCCGCATCCGCAGCGAAATCCGTGGCGATGAGCTCTGGCTGATCCTCGATGACAGCGACATCCCGGCCGACATGCGCCGCTTCATGGTCGAGCGCGACAGCGCCGCCATCATGACCATCCAGCGCGAGCTGTTTGCCCAGGCCATCCCGGTGAAAGCCGTGGGCTACCGCGCCCCGGAGCCCGCGTATCCGGAGCGGCTGCAAGATATATTCGGCGTAGCTGCCCGCTACAACGCCGACTGCAATTACGCCGTGCTCGACAGCCGTCTGCTCGACCTGCCCCTGCCGCAGGCCAATCCGGCCACCGCCGCATTCTGCGAAAGCCAGTGCCAGGCGCTGCTCAGCCAGCGGCAAGCCCGTTCGGGGCTGGCCGCTCAAGTCCGCGACTATCTGCTGAAAAAACCTGGCCACATGCCCGACATGGCCGCGACGGCGCAAGCCCTGGGCCACAGCCTGCGCACCCTGCATCGACGCCTGAACGAGGAAAAAACAAGCTTCCGGGCGCTGACCGAAGAGGTGCGCGAGGCGCTGGCGGAGGAGTTTCTGCAGAACAGCCATCTCAGCCTGACGGAGATCGCCGACCGCCTTGGCTATGCCGAAGCATCCAGTTTCATTAATGCTTTCAAGCGCTGGAAAGGCCATGCGCCGCGTGCCTACGGCAAGAATTGAGGCTGAAAATGGCAATTTCGCGCCGCTTACGCACAAAATTTCATCGTTCCCGTTGCCGCCGGTCGCGTGTTTTGGTATAAATCGCGCCCTCGCTGTCAGCCGCCGATCTAGGTGGCCAGTAGATCGCCATTGCGGAGAGCTGAAATGTCCAAGGTTTGCCAAGTTACCGGCAAGCGTCCGATCGTTGGAAACAACGTTTCGCACGCCAACAACAAAACGAAGCGTCGCTTCGAACCGAATCTGCACTACAAGCGTTTCTGGCTGGAAAGCGAGAAGCGTTTCGTGCGTCTGCGTGTGTCCACCAAGGGCATGCGTACCATCGATAAGCTGGGTGTTGACGTGATCGTTGCTGATCTGCGCGCTCAAGGCGTCAAGGTCTAAGGAGCACAATCATGCGTGATAAAATCCGTCTCGTCTCAACGGCTGGTACTGGCTACTTCTATACCACCACGAAGAACAAGCGCACCATGCCGGGCAAAATGGAGATCAAGAAGTTTGATCCGAAGATTCGCCAGCATGTTCTCTTCAAGGAAGCCAAGATCAAGTAATTGATCGGCAACTTGTAGATGAAAAAACCGGGCCTCAGCGCCCGGTTTTTTTATGCCTGCGATTTCATGTTTCGTGCTGGACGGGCCTGCTCCGGCACACGCGCAGACCTGCTCTGCCCACTGTCGCAAAAGCGGCGGCAAAAGCAGCAACAACCGCGCGGATTTGTGCAGTCGCACACGGCCATGGCTCGCCCTATACTCGCGCGATCTTCATGGACAGTACGCGCTCATGTCACAGCACTCGATCCCGCTTGCCGAACACACCCTGGCCTGGCGCTGGCGCCAAGGCCAGCTGCAGGCCATCGAAAAAACCCAGGCGCTGCCGCTGGCAAACCTGCTCAACATTGATCGCCAGAAACTCGCACTGCGACGCAACACCGAGCAGTTCGTGCGCGGCCTGCCGGCCAATCATGTGCTGCTCACCGGCGCGCGTGGCACCGGCAAGTCGTCGCTGGTGAAAGCCCTGCTGCACGAATTTGCGCATGATGGCCTGCGCCTGATCGAAGTGCCGCCGCACGACCTCATTGACCTGCCCGACATCGTCGCGCCGCTGCGGGGTCGCGCCGAGACATTCATTCTCTATGTCGATGACTTCTCCGTGGCCAGCAACGACCCCGCGCTCATCGCCCTGAAAACCGCTCTCGATGGCGGCGTCGAAGAAGCGCCAGACAATGTGCTGATCTACGCCACCAGCAACCGCCGCTACCTGATGCCATCGCTCAAGTCCGACAACGCCGAGTACCAGTGGATCGACGACGAAGTGCATCCCGGCGAATCGGTCGAGGAGAAGATTTCGCTGTCGGAGCGCTTCGGGCTGTGGCTGTCGTTTCTGGCATTCGATCAGACCGAATACCTGGATCTGGTGCAGCACCACCTGCAGCAGCTCGGCTACACTGGCTGGAACGATCAGGTGCGTGGCGAAGCCCTGCGCTGGGCACAGACCCGTGCCTCGCGCAGCGGTCGTGTCGCCATGCAGTTCGCTCGCGACTGGTCGGGCCGCCAACAACTGTCACTCTCAGAATCATCACAATAAAACGGAGTTCTCATGGCCTCTGCAAGTCCCGGTGGTGTTCGCTTCAATGCTGAAAGCAGCGAATCCGCCCTCCTCTCTGCCTTGCGCGTGGGCGACCGCCTCGCCTATCGCGAAGCCATGCGTCGCTTCGGCGGCTCCATGCTCGCCGCCGCCCGCGCCGTCGCGCCGCAACACGCGGAAGACGCCGTGCAGGACGCCTGGATCTCGGTTTATGGAGCCATCAAGGAGTTCGAAGGTCGCTCCGGCCTGAAGACCTGGCTGACCCGCATCACCATCAACAAGGCCTACAACTATCTGCGCAAGCAGGGTCGGGAAGTCTCGTTGGAAGGTCTGGAAGCTCGCCATGACCCGCTGGATGGCGCGTTCACCAGCGAGGGCACCTGGGCCAAGCAATGGCAGCAGTGGGACAACGACACGCCCGACGCCCTGCTCAGCGCGCATGTGTTGCAGGAGTGCATCGAGCATCACCTCGACGACATGCCGGAAGGCCAACGCCTCGCGCTGACCCTGAAAGACATTGAAGGACTTTCTCCGTCAGAAATCTGTAACACGCTGACCATCAGCCCGTCTAATTTTCGCGTACTGCTGCACCGTGCCCGGATTCGGGTTTTCTCCATGGTGTCGCACTATGAGGAGACCGGCGAATGTTGAAATGTAAAGATGTGGGCACTAACGCCACCGAATTCCTCTCCGGAGCCCTGCCCTGGCGCACCAATCTGGGCGTAATCTGGCATTTGCTGCGCTGCGGCAACTGCCGGCTCGCCGTCATCCAGATCCTGACCCTGCTGCGCGCGCTGCGCAAACGCCCGGCCAAGCCGCCCAGCGAAGCACAGATCAAGCTGTGGATGGATGCGCTTGACCATGACCATGGCGGCCATACGCATCATTGAGACCTGATGTGCGATAGCAAAAGCCCGGGACTTCCCGGGCTTTTTCGTTCATGACTGTCTACTTATTTCCGCAGCCATCGCGCCCAGAAATAATCCAGACTCACATAGCGCCCGCCACCACTGACCATCAGCGCCAGCAGCATCAGCGCGTAGGTCACCGCAAACTCAACACCATTGTTGAGGATGACGATGCTGCCGGAGCTGGTCAGCGCCTCATAGTCGCCATGCTCGCGCACCAGCGCACGGATGCTGTCGAGATTGGCCACCGCCTGCATCACGCGCTCATTGGCAAACGGCGCGTGGGCATCGGCAATGGCCTGCCAGCCGAACTCGCCGTGCACGGTGAGGATGGCGACGATCATGGTCACCAGCAGCGGTATCGATATCCAGCGCGTGGCCAGGCCGACGGCCAGCAGCACAGCGCCGCCCAGCTCGGTGGCCGTCGCCAGAAAGGCCATCAGCCAGGGCATGGGCAGGCCCAGGCCGAACTCGGGGTCGCCAAACCACGACACCGTGTCGTCGAACGATGCATATTTCTGCATGCCGGCCATCCAGAATACCGGCACCAGATACAGGCGCAGGCCGAGCGCCGGCAGGCCATCGAGGTGGCGAAAAACGCTCAGGTAGTGGTGGAGCATTTCATCTGTCTGCTGCAGCAAGGCTTTGATCTTCATGTACGCTATTTCCGAGGTTGGTCGTTAGTCTTGCTCTGACGGCGCAAATGCTCGGACATTACAGCGAAATTATTTTTCACTGATGTCGTAACAAATGCCTTCGTCAATACTCTAAAGGGGGACACTGGCGACATTTCGTTGGTGAGCTACCCAAAATCCTGAGGATATGAATCATGAACAAGCTGCAAACTCTGACCCCGATCGCCGCCCTCTTCGCTCTGTCCGTCACTGGTCTGGTTCACGCTGGCGAAGCTCCGGCTGCTGCCGCTGCTGCTCCGGCCGCTGCTCACGCTGAAGGCAAGTGTGGCGAAGCCAAGTGTGGTGCAAAGAAAGCCGCTGAAGCTAAGTGCGGTGCCAAGAAGACCGAAGAAGCCAAGTGCGGCGCCAAGAAAGCTGAAGAAGCTAAGTGTGGCGCGAAGAAGACCGAAGAAGCCAAGTGCGGCGCCAAGAAGTAAGCTGAAACATGAACGGGACTACAACGCAGGGACTTTCCGTGCATCGTCTTCCCGTACAGGGAGCTGGCCTGGGTCTGCGCCGCAGTTTTTTAGCGGAGCTGGACTCGGTGCCTGCTGCCACCCTCCCCGATTTTTTTGAGATCGCTCCGGAAAACTGGATCGGTCTTGGCGGCCGTTATGCGCGCGATCTGCGTGCACTCACGGAGCGCCACTGTTTTGTCACCCACGGCTTGTCGCTCTCGATAGGCGGCCCCGCTCCGCTGGACATCGAGTTCCTGCAACGCCTGCGCAAATTTCTCGACGGCCATCAGATCGCGACCTATTCCGAGCACCTGAGCTACACCGGCGATGCCGGGCATCTCTACGATTTGCTGCCGATTCCGATGACCGAGGCCGCCGCTGACTATGTGGCGGCGCGCGTCGAGCAGGTGCAAGACATCCTCGGACGGCGCATCGCGCTGGAGAATGTCTCGACCTATGCCGCGCCGGGCAGCGAGATGAGCGAGCAGGACTTTGTTTGCCATGTGCTGGAAAAGGCCGACTGCGATTTGCTGCTGGATGTGAACAACATCTTCGTCAACAGCATCAATCACGGCTTCAACGCCGAGCAGTATCTGCGCTCACTGCCGGCACAGCGCATCCGTTATGCCCATATTGCCGGACATTTCGTGGAGGCCGAGGACTTGCGCATCGACACCCATGGCGATGATGTCTGCGCCGATGTCTGGGCCCTGCTGCGCACGGCCTATGCGCACTTCGGCACGTTCCCGACTCTGCTCGAGCGCGACTTCAACATCCCCGCGCTGCCAGAGCTGCTCGCCGAAATGAGCATCATCCGCCAGCATCAGCAGGCACACCGCGATGCCGCCTGATTTCCAGCAGACTCAGGCCGAATTCACGCATTGGCTGCGGCAGCCGGAATCTGCACCGCTGCCTGTCGGCGTCTTGCCAGCGCGTATGAGCACCTATCGCGAGCTGCTGTTCAACAATGTCATCAGCTTTGTAGACATCACTTTCCCGGTCACCAAGGCATTGCTGCCGGAGTCACTCTGGCAGCGTCTGACCGCGCATTTTTTCGCGGACTATCACTGCCACTCACCATTTTTTTACGACATATCGCTGCATTTCAGAGAGTTCGTGGCGGCCTTGGACTGGCCCGAACTGGCCGACTATCCCTGGCTGACCGAGAGATCGGAAGAGCGTCGTGTAGGGAAAGAGT
>CALEYY010000340.1 GCA_937928295.1 uncultured Moraxellaceae bacterium | reverse complement strand
TGACTACGGCGCTCGGGCAACCTGTTGTGGTTGAAAACAAGCCAGGAGCCGATGGTGCGATTGCGGCCGAGTATGTCTTGCGCTCTGAACCCGATGGGCACACCTATTTTTTGGCCTCAAACACGCCAATGATGCAGGTGCCCTTGCTCAAAAAGAACCCACCTTACGATCCTATCAAAAGCTTTACCCCGATCTCACTCGTTGGGCGCTATATCTACGTGTTGGTCTCAAGCCCATCAGTTCCTGCCAACACGGCGGCGGAGCTAATTGCCTACGGACGCAACAACCCAGGCAAACTCAACTACGGCAGTTATAGCGGCGTGACGCAGCTGATGCACACCAAGCTCAAAGACGACGCAAAGATGGATATCAACCTGATCCCTTACAAAGGAGAAGGCCCAACGATCAATGACATTTTGGGAGGCCATGTGCAGTTCACGTTTGCAACACCAGCCAGCTCTCAATCCCATGTCAAAGAAGGCAAACTCAAAGCGTTGGCAATTTTATTGCCCAAGCGCTCGCC
Source organism: uncultured Moraxellaceae bacterium (assembly GCA_937928295.1). Lineage (GTDB taxonomy): Bacteria > Pseudomonadota > Gammaproteobacteria > Pseudomonadales > Moraxellaceae > Perlucidibaca. Next base: position 6,436 of record CALEYY010000340.1, on the reverse strand, counting down.
CATTTTGCCCGAGATCCCGACAGCCGCTGAGGCGGGTTTACCCCCGCTCGGCGCAGACACATGGGCTGCCTTATTCGGTCCAGCAAATATGCCACCTGCAATCACAACGCGCATGCCTTCCTGCTGCAAAACACCTTGTTCAGCTTCGGCAATGACCTTAGCCAAGGTCTGTTGCACCTGCAACAGGCGCTGCAAAATCAAGCCATCGGCAAGGAAATCGATTTCCTCTTCCGGAAAATCGATGGCAGCTTCAACATGCAGCCGCAAAATGATCAGGCTTTCCAGCAAATCATTGATACGCTTTGAAAATACCCCTTGAAGTGACATCAAGGCCGAGCGAGCGGCTTGCTCACTGGATGCTGAAATCAGATCGGCAATCGCCTCGGCTTGGGCAAGATCCAATTTGTCGTTGAGATAGGCTTGTTCAGAGAACTCGCCAGGGCGGGCTAGACGAGCGCCGGCCTGCAAGGCCGCTTGCAGTATCCATTCCAGAACGATGGGGCCGCCATGCGCTTGAAACTCGACCACATGTTCGCCGGTAAAGGAATGCGGTGCAGGAAAGTGCAACAACAGGCCGTGATCAATGCGCTGTTGCTGGTGATCATGAAAGTGCGTGAGCAAAGCGTGCCGTGGCGCTACGGGCCAAGTCAGGTCAGGCGTCAGCTGCTGAGCAATGTCAGCTGCCTTCGGCCCGGAAATACGAACGATGCCAACACCGCCGCGTCCTGGCGGTGTGGCAATGGCGGCTATCGTATCTATGAGCAGATATCCATGAGCCGCCGTCAGCTTACTTGGCAGCGGCTTTTTCGATCTGACGCGTGATGGCCCATTGCTGAGCAATCGACAACAGGTTGTTGGACAACCAGTACAGCACCAGACCCGCAGGGAACCACAGGAAGAACACCGTAAACACAACCGGCATGAACTTCATCATCTTGGCCTGTGTCGGATCCTGTGGAGCCGGATTCAGCGACTGCTGCACAAACATGGTGACGCCCATCAGCAGCGGCAAAATGTAGTACGGATCAAGCAAAGACAAATCCTTGATCCAGAGTATCCAGCCAGCATGGCGAAGTTCTACCGACTCCATCAGCGTCCAGTACAAGGCAATGAATACCGGCATCTGCACCAGAATTGGCAAACAACCACCCAGCGGATTGATCTTTTCCTTCTTGTACAACTCCATCATCGCCTGTGACAACTTGGCGCGATCGCTACCGAACTGCTCTTTCATGCGCTGCATTTCAGGCATGACACGGCGCATGTTGGCCATGGAGCGATAGCTGGTGGCAGACAGATGGAAGAACGCGGCCTTGACCAGAATGGTCAGCATCACAATTGACCAGCCCCAGTTGCCCAGGAAGCCGTGAATGGTTTTCAGCAGCCAGAACAGGAACTGTGCCACTGGCCAGAGCCAGCCATAGTCAACGGTCAGCTCCAGACCCGGTGACAAGGCCTTGAGGTGATCCTGGATTTTCGGGCCTGCATAGAACGCGGCTTCGGTGCTGGCTTCGGTGCCAGGCGCAACAACAATCGCTGGCGAGGTAAAGCCAATGAAGTTTTCTGCACCATTCTTCGACACGCGTGAAGAGATCACATTCTGCGTTTTTGCGCTGGGAATCCAGGCAGCCACAAAATAGTGCTGAACCATGGCAACCCAGCCACCCGGCACCGTTGTGTTCAACGGCTCTTTGGCAAACTTGGCCAGGGCCAGCTTGTTATAGGTCTTTTCCGGTGTCCACCAGGCGCCACCGAGGAATGTAACCATGCCAAACGAGTGCGTATCAGCACTTGGATCAGTGCTGTTGTCACGCTTCAGCTGACCAAACATCAGGCCTGTCCACGGTTGAGCACCGTTATTCTTGACCACATAGCGCACATTGATGCGGTAATCGCCACGCTTGAATTCAAAGATCTTTTGAACTTCAACGCCTTCAGCTGTGATTGTTTTCAACACCACCTGCATGGCCTGCTGATTTTCAGGCAACACAAATTCGCTATGAGCAACCTGATACTGAGGACGACCTGCAGCATTGTCGTCAAGACCACCTGCCTGCCCTGCAACACTGATCAAGCCACTTTGGGCGATATACAGGCGCTCGGCACTTTGATCCATTAGTACCAAGGGTTCCGTGGTATCCACTTTTTTCGTGTATTTCGGCAGTGCAACCTGGGTAATGTCACCACCCTGCAGATCAATTCTCAGTGCCAGTACATCTGTCTTGACTGAAACCACAGACTGATTGCTGCTGACGGAATCCATCTTTGCTGTTTCGGTAGGCTCGGCTGTAACCGCTGTGGCAACGACAGGAACATCACCGGATGCTGATACTGGTGCAGAAGGAATCTCTGTGCTTTTCAGCGAAGGAGCAGCAATCGAGCTTGTTGTATTGGCCTGAGTTGCAGGCGCAGCATAGTCACGCTGCCAGCTGAGAAACAGGAAGTAACTGACTATCGCGAGAGCGATCAGTATCAGTGTGCGACGGATTTCCATTTTTACGGTTCCTGCCGATGTGAAGAGTGATTTTCAGGTACGGGATCATAACCACCCGAGCAGCCGGGGTGGCATCTTCCGAGACGATGTATTGTCAAATAAATTGCTCGCCACCAGGGCCATTCACTGAATGCCTGCAAGGCGTAGCTGGAGCATGAGGGTTCAAAGCGGCAACGGGGCGCAAGAAACGGACTGATGAAGTAGCGATAGGTTTGAATCAGACCTATGAACAGCCATTTCACGATGCCACCTGAGCATGCTTCAAGGCTTTGCGCTTGAGTTGGCGATAGCCTTCATCGAGCAATGATCGCAGCGCTGTATTGTCGAGTGTTTGAAGGTTTTGTCTTGCCAGATAAACGATGTCTAAAGCCGGCATATCTGCTTGCAGATGCCGAAAATGATCGCGACAAACGCGTTTTATGCGATTGCGATCCAGAGCTCGTTTGACTTTTTTGCGCGCTATCACAAAGCCGATGCGGGCTTGTGGTGTAGCCGAAGGCTTTGCCAGCAAGAGGAGCTGGTTGAGATTCGACTTGAAAACAGCGTTGTCCATCACGCCTTTGAAGTCTGCTGGTGTCAGCAGCCTCGCGGCTGGTGGAAAACGCTGTTCAGTCACGATCTCAGACTGGAGTGTCTCAGACAGTCAGACGCTTGCGACCTTTGGCGCGACGACGAGCGAGAACTGCGCGACCGTTCTTGGTGGCCATGCGTGCACGGAAACCGTGAGTACGCTTTTGCTTGATGGTGCTGGGTTGGAAAGTACGCTTCATGATCTGTGATCCGATCTGTTCAAGCCCGACTGGGCGGAAAGGTGCGCGATATTAGTGACTCCAAGGCTTTCTGTCAAACCCTATCTGCTTAGCTAGATCAGAGCTTGGCTTTGTACTTATAGACAATTCACATTGATCAACATGCTTTTAAAAAGATATTTAGATCTTAAGAGCTTTAGTGATTGTTTTAGACTCGAGCAAGATCTGTTGATAAGCCATTTTTAGCATTCAAGATCAAAGACTTGAAAAAATAAAAAGTTGTTGTTCAGTGACGTTTGACCCGGCTTCCTTACCTGTGTTCAATTGTGGATAAGTTCATGCATCGGAGTTCACTACATCTTTCAGGTGTTCCGGTGACAGGCTTATCACCAATTTTATCGACAGCATGCTTTTGCTTGTGGATATTTTTTCAAGTGGTAGGCTACGAGCCTTGTAGAATCTCATTTTTACTTGTGGACAAATTCAGATGTCAGGTAGTGTGTGGGGGCAGGTTCTTGCCATTTTGGAAAGCGAGTTTCAGTCCAATCTTTTTCAGATGTGGATACGCCCGCTGCAAGCGGATGAGGCTGCAAATGCCTTGGTACTGCTAGCGCCCAATCCATTTTTTGTTCGTCATATTCAAGACAAGTTCCTTGCTCGCATTCAGGTGCTAGTGATGGATATCAGCTCGGGTCGTATCGAGCAGGTCACGATTCGTGTTGGTAGCCGTGGTGACCGAGCGCCAAATGCGCCGGAAACCGGTCGTCAGGTGAAAGGCTTGCAAACGGTCAGTGCTAGCCCTAAGCCTGTGGTTGAGCCTTTGCCTCGTCCGGCAAGTAGTCTCAATCCTTTGTTCACCTTCGACAATTTTGTGGCCGGCAAAGGCGCTCAGCTGGCACATGCGGGGTGTTTGCAGGCTGCTGACAACCCTGGCGCGCCGCATTCCAATCCGTTGTTTATCTACGGCCCTACCGGCTTGGGTAAAACCCACTTGATGCATGCTGTAGGCAATGAAATCTTGCGGAGAAATCCGTCCGCGCGGGTCATGTACCTGACTTCGGAGCGCTTTGTCGGCGACTTCATCACGGCCTTGCAACGCGGCATGATGAGCGACTTCAAACGCCTCTATCGCTCGCTGGATGCCCTGCTGATCGACGACATCCAATTCTTTGCTAAAAAGGAAAGCACGCAGGACGAGTTTTTCCACACCTTTAACTCGTTGTTGCAGGAGTCACGGCAGATCATCATGACTTCTGACCGTATTCCTAAAGAAATCAACAATATGGATGATCGCCTGAAGTCGCGATTTTCCTGGGGATTGTCTATTCAGGTGGACCCGCCCGACAAAGAGACGCGTGTGGCGATCTTGCTGAAGAAGTCAGGCTCGATTGGCATGGGCTTGCCTGTGGAGTCAGCGCACTTTATTGCGGAGCATGTTCAGGGCAATGTGCGGGAGCTGGAGGGGGCGCTTAACAAAGTCATCGCGACGGCGCGTTTTCGCGGCTTGCCGGTATCGCTGGAATTAGTCAAAGAAGCCTTGCGCGACCTGCTGCTTGTTCGTGCAAGGCAGTTTAATATCGACAACATTCAGCGTGTCGTGGCCGAGTACTATCGCATCAATCTGCGCGAGCTCACGGGCAAGAAGCGCAATCGTGGATTCGCCAGACCTCGTCAGATGGCGATGGCGCTTTCCCGCGAACTGACGCAGAACAGCTATCCTGAAATCGGTCTTGCCTTTGATGGCAGAGACCATAGTACGGTGATACACGCTTGTGAAAAAGTACGTGAATTGCGCGCAGAAGAGCCCCAGTTCGACGAAGATTACAACAATTTGCTACGCCTGCTGCAGGCTTGACCTAGGAATATGACGATGAAATTGTCGATGACGCGCGATCAATTGTTGAAGCCTCTGCAACAGGTTTCAGGTGTGGTGGAAAAGCGACAGACGCTTCAGGTGCTATCCAATGTGCTGATGGTGGTTGAGGGCGGTCAGCTCGCCATGACCGGCACCGACCTCGAGGTCGAGCTGGTGGCGCGTCATGAGTTGACGGCAGACGCCAGCAACGGCCGCATCACGGTGCCTTGTCGCAAGCTGCTGGACATCTGTCGCGCCCTGCCCTCTACAGCGATGGTGGAGCTTTCGCTCGATGGCCAGCGTCTGCTGCTGCGTTCAGGCAAAAGCCGCTACACGCTGTCCACACTGCCGGCTAATGACTTTCCGAATCTGGAAGACACCCTGTCGGGCTCGTTGACCATGACGCTCTCACAGAAGTCGCTGAAGCGTCTCATCGACAAAACCTCCTTTGCGATGGCTCAGCAGGATGTTCGCTATTACCTGAACGGCATGTTGTTTGAAGTTACTCAGGGTCGTTTGCGTGTGGTGGCTACAGATGGCCATCGTTTGGCACTTTGCGATGCCACTATTTCTGGCCAAGTTACTGAAAAGACTCAGGTTATTGTGCCAAGGAAAGGTATTCAAGAGCTGGCCCGCCTGCTTTCCGATGATGATGCCGAAGTCACGCTGACGTTGGGCAGCAATCATTTGCGTGTGACGGTCGGCGCGGTGACATTCACCTCGAAATTGATCGATGGCCGTTTCCCGGATTACGAGCGTGTTCTGCCAAAGGGCGGCGATCGTACTCTGGTGGCTGGTCGTGAAGAACTCAAGTCATCCTTGCAGCGTGCGGCGATTCTCTGCAACGAGAAATTCCGTGGTGTTCGTTTGCAGATCACCGGTGACCAGCTGAAAATTCTGGCGACAAACCCGGATCAGGAAGAAGCCGAAGAAGAGTTGCAAGTGGAGTATTCCGGCAAAGATTTGGAAATCGGCTTTAATGTGGGCTATGTGCTGGATGTGCTGAACGCACTGCAGGGCGCTTACACCAAGGCTATCCTGGGCGACACCAACAGTTCGGCATTGATTCAGGATAACGATGACGAGCAGTCTGACGCGCTCTATGTCGTTATGCCGATGCGCTTGTAACGACATGTCATATTCGCTGTGAGCTTGGTCAGGCTTGAAATTGCGCAGTTTCGAAATTTGGCGCAGGTTCAAATCGAGCCGGGCTCACAGATCAATCTGATTCATGGCGCCAATGGCTCTGGAAAATCGTCTCTACTTGAGGCGATTTTTGTTTTAGGGCTTGGCCGATCTTTTCGCACTCAACGCAGCCGGCGTCTTGTAAAAGAACAC
>CALEYY010000339.1 GCA_937928295.1 uncultured Moraxellaceae bacterium | reverse complement strand
TGCGGCCATACAGCACGGTTTCCAGCACTTTCTTCTGAGTGCCACCGTGCAGCCAGGTGGTGTCGGTCAGGTTCGGTGCACCGAGAGCCTGATTGCCCTTGCCATTGGCGCCATGACAGCCGGCACAAACGGTGAAGCGAGCTTGACCCGCTTCGATCAGCTCCGGATTCACTTTACGGCCCGACAGCGACAGCGCATAGGCGACAACTTCACGCACGCCCTGTTCGCCCATGACTGGCAACCAGTTCGGCATTTGCCCGTTGCGGCCATTGGTTAGCGTTTCCACCAGCTTTTCCGGTTCGCCGCCATAAAGCCAGTCGTTATCGGTCAGGTTCGGGTAGCCGTTGCCGCCACGCGCGTTGGCACCGTGGCAGACCGCGCAGTTGTTGGCAAAGATGCGGCCAGCCACTTTCATGGCGCGCTCGTTCTTGGCCAGCTCCGGGATCGGTGTAGCGGCAAACGAGGCATAGAGCGGGCCGTATTGCTTGTCGTAAGCGGCTTCGTCTTTCTGCAGTTCGCCGTGCGATGTCCAGCCCAGCAAGCCCTGGTATTTACCGAGGCCGGGGTAGAGCGTGAGGTAGCCAAGCGCAAAGGCGATGGAGCCCCAGAAGCAGATCAGCCACCAGCGCGGCAGGGGATTGTTGTATTCCTTGATGCCGTCGTATTCATGGCCGGTCGTGCCGTCTTCGGCCATTTCCGACAGGTCCATCTTGCGCGTCCACATCAGCAGCCAAGACACCACCGCGATATTGGCCAGCGCCAGAACGATGATGTAGCCGCTCCAGAAATTCGTCATTTTGCATCTCCACTTTTCGTCTGTTCAACGCGTGCTTGGTAGATCGGGTCAGAGTCCAGCGGCAATTGCCCGTCTGCTTCAAAGCGTTTGCGATTGGCCGGGCTATACGCCCACCAACAGATGCCCAAGAAGGCAAGCATGGCCAACAATGTGGCGATACCCTGCATCGTGCCGCTGTCCATGATTAGCGTACTCCCCGATCCTTGAAGGCGTGGCCAAGTTGCTGCAGATAAGCCACCACTGCATCCTGTTCTGATTTGCCCTGCACCGCAGCCGCTGCGCCGGCAATGTCGGCATCGGTGTATGGCACGCCGAAGTTGCGGAAGGTTTCCAGCTTCTTCGCGGTCAGGCGACCATCAAGCGCGGTTGTTTCCAGCCACGGGTAGGATGGCATGATCGACTCCGGCACCACATCGCGCGGATTGTTCAAATGCGTACGATGCCAGTCGTCCGAATAGCGACCGCCAACGCGGGCCAGATCCGGGCCGGTGCGCTTGGAACCCCACAGGAAAGGGTGATCCCAGACCGACTCGCCGCCCACGGAGTAGTGGCCGTAGCGCGCGGTTTCAGCACGCAGCGGACGCACCATCTGTGTATGGCAGACATGGCAGCCTTCACGGATGTAGACATCGCGACCTTCCATGGCCAGCGGGCTGAGCTTGACCAGGGTCTTTACCGGTTCAGTCGTTTCCTTCTGGAAGAACTGCGGCACGATTTCCACCAGCGTCGCGAAGCTGATGGCGATGACCGTAAAGAAGGCAAGCAGGCCTACATTCTTTTCGACTAATTCATGCTTGGAAGCCATTGTGCAATCTCCTTAGGCGGCCGGCAGGTCTTTCGGCGTATCGCCACGGACCGTTCTGAACACGTTGTAGGCCATGATGAACATGCCGGTGAGGAACATGGCGCCGCCGATCATGCGACCGATATACATCGGATGGCTGGCGACCACGCTTTCGATGAAGCTGTAGGTCAGCGTGCCGTCGCTGTTGATGGCGCGCCACATCAGACCTTGGGTGATGCCGGAGATCCACATGGACACGATGTAGAACACGGTGCCGATGGTAGCGAGCCAGAAGTGCAGGTTGATCAGCGAGGTCGAGTACATGGCCTGGCGTTCCCAGAGACGCGGAATCAGCACATACAGCGAACCGATGGAGATCATGGCGACCCAGCCGAGCGCACCGGAATGCACATGGCCGATGGTCCAGTCGGTGTCATGCGAGAGCGCATTGACGGTCTTGATCGACATCATCGGGCCTTCAAAGGTGGCGATGGCGTAGAACGACAGGGCCACGATGAGGAAGCGGATGATGGGGTCGGAGCGCAGTTTGTCCCACGCGCCGGAGAGCGTCAGCACGCCGTTGAGCATGCCGCCCCAGCTCGGTGCGATGAGGATCAGCGAGAACGCCATGCCCAGCGACTGCGTCCAGTCCGGCAGCGCCGAATAGTGCAGATGGTGCGCACCGGCCCACATGTAGACCGAGATCAGCGCCCAGAAATGCACGATCGACAGGCGATACGAGTACACCGGACGACCAGCCTGAATAGGCACGAAGTAGTACATCATGCCGAGGAAACCGGCGGTGAGCAGGAAGCCGACGGCGTTATGGCCGTACCACCACTGGATCATGGCGTCAGTGGCGCCGGAATAGATCGAGTAGGACTTAAAGGTGTCGACCGGCACGGCCATCGAGTTGACGATGTGCAGCAGGGCGATGGTGATGATGAAGCCGCCGTAGAACCAGTTCGCCACATAGATGTGCGAGGTCTTGCGCTTGACCAGCGTGCCGAAGAAGACGGTGGCGTAGGAAATCCAGACCACGGCAATCAGCAAGTCGATCGGCCATTCCAGCTCGGCGTATTCCTTGGCGGAAGTCAGGCCCATGGGCAGGGTGATGATCGCGCCGAGAATGACGGCCTGCCAGCCCCAGAACACGAACTGGGCGAGTTTCGGCATGAACAGCGGCGTCAGCGTGGTGCGTTGCACCACATAGAACGAGGTCGTCATCAGCGCCGAGCCACCAAAGGCAAAAATCACCAGGTTGGTATGCAGTGGGCGCAAGCGACCAAACGAAAACCAGGCGGTGTCGAAGTTGAGAGCGGGCCAGGCCAGCTGGGAGGCGATCAGAACGCCAACAGCCATGCCAAGAATCCCCCAAATGACGGTCATGATGGCAAATTGCCTGACCACCTGCATGTGATACGCCGGCGCGGCGCCTGACGGAGCATGGGACATGATTGCTTCCTGTAATAAGTAGCAGATTTAAGCGATGACAAGCTACAAAACGCAGTTTCATGCGTCATGCAAGGTCTTGCCATAAGGCAGAGGGTGAACACGCTCTAGCCGCCTGACTCAACGTCTTGGAGCTACGCTGAACGGGCGCATTTTAGTCGCAACAGCGGCAATGCGCACTGAAAAAGTAGGGCTATTCAGCTGGTTTTTTTGAA